>CAZCJI010000014.1:0-17189 GCA_964498625.1 uncultured Rhizobium sp. | reverse complement strand
GGAGACCGAAGCCAAGCAGACGCACCCGCTCGCGCGCCGCGTGATGGCGTTCGACAAGATATTCCCGCTCGGCGATCCGCCGAACTACGAGCCGCCGAAGGAAACGTCGCTCGCGGCGATGGCGGCGCGCGGCAACCGCGAGGCGCAGGATATCGCTTACGACATGTTGCTGGAGGATGAGGGCCGCGCGTTCCTGTTCCTGCCGTTCGCGAACTACACCGATTTCAATCTCGACGCCTGTCACGACATGATCGCGCATCCCGACACCGTGCAGGGCCTTGGCGATGGCGGCGCGCATGTCGGCATTATCTCGGATGCAAGCTTCGCGACCTATCTGCTCACCCATTGGGGCCGCGACCGCGCCACGGGCAAGTTCGATCTCGGCTATCTGGTCAAGCGCCAGACCGCCGACACCGCGCGTGCCGTCGGTCTGATGGATCGCGGCGTGATTGCGACCGGCAAGAAAGGCGACCTCAACATCATCGACTTCGACAGACTGCAGGTGCAGGCCCCGAAGATGGCGTTCGATCTTCCCGCCGGCGGCAAGCGCCTCTTGCAAGGCGCGAATGGATACGATGCGACGATCGTTTCCGGCCAGGTTGCCTATCGGGGCGGCGAAGCGACCAGCGCGCTCGCAGGCAAGTTGGTGCGAGGACCGCAGGCATGAGGAGCAAGCGGATGATCTTTGCTGGTCTGGCATGTGGGCTGCTCATGACGCCCGCCGTCGCCACGCCGCAGCAGACCGTCCCGCAACCAGACCAGGAGCCCGCTCAATACGTTCAGCCGTCTTTGCCTTTTGATGGCATGTGGGAAGGCATAATCCATTTCGACAAAGAAGCTTTTCTGACTCCGACGGGTACGCCGGATAAAGGGCTCAAGTATCGATTAGAGATCAGCGGGCTCGTTGTACGCGTTTTCATCGAGGAGGACAGCAAGTTTGTAGAGGTGAAGCCGGGCTTGTTTCATATCGCGCCTGTGGAAACCAACGCCGTTTTTTTCGCGTCTGAAGCGGCGCCTGACTCTTGGGTTGAGTCGGTTGTGTTCACAGCAACGCAAAGAGACGCCAAGACCCTAATCGTTCAATTGGTGCGGGTGGTAAACAACAGGTCGTTGCCGCTCGACGATAAGCAGAGCAAATTTGCCGCGCGCGGAGCCGGAGATTTTTCCAAGGTGGCGCCATGATGCATCGCCCGCTCGAAACCCATATCGACTGGACGTCGAAAGATGTCTCCGATCCGTCGGTGTGGACGGTGACGCTGAGCGATGCCGATCATCGCGAGCTCGATGCGGCACTGGCGCAGGCGAAATCGGTTTCGGACAATCTTCTCGACATCGGGCGAGAGCATTTTCCGCTCGACGGGTTGGCGCGCAAACTTGAAGGCATCGAACGCGAGCTGATCGACGGCCGCGGCTTCACGCGCATCTCCGCGCTCGATCACACGCGTTACAGCGACGACGACCTGACGATGCTCTATTGGGGCATCGGCCTGCATCTCGGCGATCCGTGGCCGCAGAACGCCAAGGGCCATGTGATGGGCGACGTGACCGATCAGGGAAAATCGGTCACCGATCCGACGTTTCGCGGCAATGAGCTCGGCCAGATCGCGCTCGACTATCACACCGATGGCGCCGATGTGATCGGGCTGATGTGCCTGCGCAAGGCCAAGGGCGGCGGGCTCTCCTGCGTCGCCAATGCGGTTGCGATCTACAACGAATTGGTGCGCACGCGGCCCGATCTCGCCGAGGTTCTGTTCGCGCCGCAGCCTTACGATACGCGTGGCGAGCAATCCCCCGGCGCGAAGCCTTATTACATGTTCCCTGTGTTCACTGAGCACGCGGACCGCTTCTTCATCCGCTTCATCCCGGCCTATATCCGCGCCTCGCAGCGCCATGCGGATGCGCCGCGTCTCACCAGCAAAGTGCTCGAAGCGCTTGACACGGTCAGCGCGATGGCGCGCGATCCGAAGTACAATGTCTATATGGACCTGCAGCCCGGCGAGATGCAGTTCATCAACAACTACCATGTGCTCCACGGCCGCAGTTCTTATGAGGACGACGCGTCTGCAGGCCAGAAGCGTCATTTCAAACGGCTATGGCTCGCGACGAATTATCTGAAGGACCGTCCGGCGCATTTCCGCAAGAATATCGACAGTCACTGGATCAAGAACCGCTCGGTCAGCACCATCGCCGCCGCGGTTAGAGTATGAGCAAGCGGCTCCTCATGCTTCGACAGGCTCAGCATGAGGGATTGGAGCACCCCTCCACCCTGCGCCTGTCGAAGGGTGAGGCAGCGTGGAAATAGACGGATAAAATCATGCCCTGGAATTACGGTGACGTTCTGGAATCTGTTGCAACGGTCGTTCCGCCAGCGTCGCCCTTCACCATTCACGGTGACAAGATCATCAGTTGGGGCGAGGCGATGCCCCGCATGAACAATCTCGCCCGCGCGATGATTGCACGCGGCGCGAAGCCCAGGGACAAGGTCGCGTTCTATCTGCGCAATTCCGCCGAATACACCGAGGCGATGGGCGCGTGTTTCCTTGGCAGGCTGACGCATGTGAACATCAATTACCGCTACAAGCCGGACGAGGTGCGCTACATCCTCGACAATTCGGATGCGCAGACGCTGATCTATCACTCCGAATTCCGCGATTGCATCGCACAGATCCACAACCAATTGCCGAAGGTGAAGACCTTCATCGAAGTGAATGGCGCTGAGGTCGCATCGTTTGCCGAAAGCTATGAGGCGCTGGCGACGAAAGGCGACGGTTCGCCACTCGGCATCGAGCGTTCGCCAGACGACCAGCTCTTTATTTACACCGGCGGCACGACCGGCATGCCGAAGGGCGTGATCTATCAGCACAGCGATCTGATGCAGCTCTGGCTCAATCGCGTGGAGCGGCTGACCGGCTACATGCCGCTGTCGCTCGAGGCGTTCAGTCAGCTCGTGAAGATGTCACCCATCGTCCCGCGCGTGCTGCCCGCCTGTCCGCAGATGCACGGAACGGGGTTGATGGGAACGCTGACCTGCTTCCTCGCCGGCGGATGCGTGGTGACGGTCGAAGGCCAGACTTTCGATCCCGCCGAAATCTGGGAAGCGACCGGGAAGCACAGAGTGACATCGATCTCCGTCGTCGGCGATCCGTTCGCGAAACCGATGCTGCGTGCTCTCGATGAGGCGCCCGGCCGCTACGATCTTTCCAGTCTTACCGGGATCACGTCGTCGGGCGCGATGTTCACCGAAGAAGTGAAGGACGGGCTCATCAATCATGTGCCCGCGCTCGTGATCACCGACAGCTTCGCCTCAACCGAGGCGATGGGCATGGGCGTTTCGATGGCCAGCAAGGATGGCCATGTGAAGACCGCCGATTTCCAGCTCACCGAATACGCCATCGTGATCGACGAGAACGACCAGCGTGTCGGCCCCGGCGAGGCCGGTCTGGTCGCGTTCGGCGGGCCGCAACCGCTTGGCTATTACAAGGACGAAGTGAAGACCGCTAAGACCTTCCGCATCATCGAAGGCAAGCGCTATGTCGTACCCGGCGATTTCGCGCGTGTGGAAGCCGATGGTTCTGTGACCTTGCTTGGCCGCGGCAGCAACTGCATCAACACCGCCGGCGAGAAAGTATTTCCCGAAGAGGTCGAGGAAGCCTTAAAGACGCATCCGTCGGTGGACGATGCTCTTGTTCTTGGTGTGCCGGATGAAAAGTGGGGACAAGCCGTCACCGGCGTGGTGGTGCTCTCACCCGGTTCCTCGTTCGATGAAAGCGATCTGCGCACCCACGTGCGCGGCCAGCTCGCCGGCTACAAGACGCCGAAGCGGATTCTGATCGCTGGCGTGAATTTGCGCGCGCCCAACGGCAAGGCGGATTACAAGGCGGTCGGCGAATTCGCGCGTCGGGAGTTGGGGATCACGCCTCACCCTTCGACAGGCTCAGGGTGAAGGGAGAGCGGAAATCCCTCATGCTGAGCTTGTCGAAGTATGGGGGCCGTCACGCACGATCAGCACTGCCAGCGCCTTCGGTCCATGCGCGCCGAGTTCGAGCGTCTGTTCGATATCACCGGTCCGCGATGGGCCCGTGATCAGGTTGATCGTCGGCGGCAAAGTCTGTGCTTTCAATTTTGCGAGCGCATCCTCGAAATGCCCGACGATGTCGGATGCTTTGAGAATTGCGATCTCGAAGCCGGGCCGAAAATGCCACGATGCCGGCGACGCATCGCGCGCGGGCTGCACCAGCGTTCCGGTCTCCGCAATCGCCAGTGGCGCGCGCGTCACCGCCGTGTCATCCGGTCCTGGCGGATCGCGCAGGATAGTCAATGCTTCCAGACCGATGACATCGGAGTTCGGCGGCAGATGAATCCGCGCCGCGAGATTGTGTGCACGCAGAATCTCGGCGATGGCGGTTGGAATCTCGTCTTCGCGTTCCAATATCCGGATCTCGGTGTTCACCGCTTCGGCCTTGCTGGCAAAGGCGGCGACAAGATCGGAAGTGATGATCGGCGCACGATAAGGTTCAGGCCTCGGCACGGCAGTGCCTGTCCGCGCGCGGATGTTCTCTAGGATCTCGTCACGCGCGTTCACGCCACAGCTCCTGGAATGTCTTTCCCCGTGGCGCCGGGAAATCGCGCACGGCGAACCAGCCGCGCATAAGCGGCAGCGCATGCACAGCACCATTGCGGCCCATGAGCTTCAGCACGCGCGCCATGATGTTCGTGGCCAGGCGATACAGCTTTGGACGCTTCGCCGCGAACGCCCAGATGCTTAAACCTGCGACCATCGCCTTCGGCGCAAGACCGTCCGCGTATTCCTTCGCGCGCCAGTGCCGCATGATCGTCGGCAGTGGAATCTTGACGGGGCAGACTTCCGCACATCGCCCGCAGAAGGTCGAAGCATTGGGATGATGGTAGGTGCTGTCGCCGATGAGCCCTGGATTGAGTGCCGCGCCGATCGGTCCCGGATAGGTCGCACCGTAGGCGTGACCGCCGATCGCGCCGTAGATCGGGCAGTGGTTGAGACACGCCGCACAGCGGATACAGCGCAGAACGTCCTGCGCTTCGGTGCCGAGCAGTTTGGAGCGTCCATTGTCCAGCAGCACGACATGGAACGCGCTATCGGGTCGCTCGGCGGTCGGTCCCGACATGATCGAGACATAGGACGAGATCTCCTGACCCGTTGCCGAGCGCGTCAGCAGCCTGAGCAGCACCGCGACATCGCCGAGATCAGGCACGATCTTCTCGATGCCGGTCAGAACGATATGCGTGCGCGGCAGAAGCCGCGTGAGATCGCCGTTGCCTTCATTGGTGACGATCACCGCGGCGCCTTCCGCGGCGCTCAGGAAGTTCGCGCCGGTGATGCCCGCGTCGGCGGCTTCAAACGAGGTGTGCAGCATCGTGCGTGCCTCGGCGACAAGGGCCTGACGTTCATCGAGCGAGCGGTTCGGATCGAGTGTCGTGTGCGCATCGCGAAAGGTCTTTTCGACCTGCTCTTTGTGCAGGTGAAATGCCGGCGCGATGATGTGGCTCGGCGGTTCCTTGCGAAGCTGGATGATGTATTCACCGAGATCGGTCTCGACCGGGATCAGACCGTTGGATTCCAGGTGAGCGTTGAGCCCGATCTCTTCCGAGACCATCGACTTGCCCTTGGTTACGGTCTTCACGCCTGCACTGCGAAGGATATTGAGAATGATGGCGCGCGCCTCGGTGGCGTCGCGTGCCCAATGCACGTGTCCGCCACGCGCGATGACATTGCGTTCGAAGGTTTCCAGCAGCGTGTCGAGATTGGCGATCGCATGATCGCGAATCGTCTTGCCCGCTTCGCGTAGTCCCTCGAAGTCTCCATAGCGCTCCGCTGCTTCGGTGCGGTGCTGTGCGAAGTGCGTTTTCAACCGTCCGAGTGCGCTTTTGAGTTTGGCATCGTTCAGCGCGTCATGCGCCTGTTGCTTGAACGCGCGCGGATTGGCGTTCATGTCTCGTCCGCCAGGACTTCCGCGACATGGCGTACGCGCATTGTCATGCCCCGGCGCTTCATGCGGCCTTCGAGATGCAGCAAGCAGCCGAGATCGCCGCCGGTCAGCATGTCGGCACCCGTCGCGATCGCGTCAGCAATCTTGTCGTCGGCCATGCGCTCGGAGATTTCGGGATATTTGACGCTGAACAATCCACCGAAACCGCAGCAGACATCGCAATCGGTCAGTTCGCTAATCGACAGTCCTTCAACGGATGCCAGCAAACCTCGCGGCTGTTCGCGCACGCGCATCTCGCGCAGGCTGGAGCACGAGTCGTGATAGCAGGCGCGCGCTTCACACTTCGCCGGAACGCTTTTCATGCCGCGCACGTTCACCAGGAACGAGGTCAGCTCGTGCGTCTTGGCGGCGAGCGCCAGCGCGCGGGGATCGTTGTTCAGAACTTCCGGATAATGCCGCTTGATCATCCCGGCGCAGGAGCCGGACGGCGCGACCACATAGTCGAATTCGCCGAACGCCGCGATGACCTGCTCGGCAATCTTACGCGCGTCCTTGTCGGCACCTGCGTTCCACGCCGGCTGCCCGCAACAGGTCTGCATCGTCGGCACGACAACGTCGCACCTTGATTGCTCAAGAAGCTTGACCGCCGCAAATCCCACCTGCGGCCGGACCAGATCGACAAGGCAGGTGACAAACAGTCCGACGCGCGGCCGCGCGGTCACAGGTTGACCCGCTCGTTTGGCGCTCTACGCGGACGCTTGGTCCGCTCCTTCGGCGCGCGGGGCAGGTTGTCGCCGAGCGCGTAGGTGAGGTCCTTCAGGTGGTCCATGAAGGACTGCCGGTCGTTGAACATGGCGAGGCGTTCATAGGGAATCAGATCGCCGATGCGGATCTGGACCACGCTGCCGATACGGTCGTGCACTTCTTTGAACAGCAGAGACAGGCGCAGCGTCATGCTGATGTGGCTGGCGAGCTGGAACAGGCGGCTGTTCTGACCACCGAAGAACACCGGCGCGACGGGCGCTTTCGCCTGGCTGATCATGCGTGCGGTGAAGTTCTTCCATTCGGCATCGACCGCGCGCTTGTGCCAGATGGTGGGCGTCGTCGATACGCCGCCGGCCGGGAACACGATCAGGCAGCCGCCTTTCACCAGATGGTTCTTGGCTTCCGCACGGGTTCTCAGGTTCGTCTTCAACGCTTCCTCGGTCTCCGCAAAATCGACCGGCAGCAGAAACGTCTTCACTTCCTCGGCGCGCAAAAGTACCGCATTGGTCAGCACACGGAAATCGCTGCGTACCTCCGACACGATCTGGCAGATGATAAGGCCATCGAGTACGCCGAACGGATGATTGGCGACAACGACCAGCGGTCCTTCCTTTGGCCATGTGGCGAGCGCCTCGCGGTTGTAGTCGAGCCTCAGCTCGAGACGGCGCACGGCGGCAGACCAGAAGCTCTCGCCCGGCACCGGATGCGCGCGATTGTCTTCGTAAACCCATTTCAGATAGGGCTGGCCCGTCATCCGCTCGATCAGGCGGATGACGAAACGCTTCAGCCGCGGATCGTCCGGCGCGGCGTAGGAAAATGTATCGATGGCATCTGCCGATTCAGCCATGCGCTTATATTCGCAGGAAGACGCGGCGGAATGAAGACCTAAGAGAACCGCTTTTTCAGCCAATCGATCATGGCGCGGCTGGTCTCTTCCGGCTTTTCCTGCTGAGTCCAGTGGCCGCTGCCATGGATCAACACACGTTCGAGGTCCGGTACATAGAGCTCCATGCCATCGGTCAGCGAGGGAGGCAGAACAACGTCGTCCTCCGCCATGATCATAAGGCTGGGGACATGGACACGCTGTTCCATCGTGCCGCTTTGTTCCCAGTTCCGTGTCAGGTTGCGATACCAGTTGATCCCGCCTGTAAAGCCGGTCTTGGTGTAGGTATCGACGAAGAACTTCATTTCTTCGGGATTGAGCAAAACTTCGCCGCGCCAGGTGGATTCGTCTTCCTGAATAGCGTGGACGAGTTCGAAGTTCTTCATTTCCTGCGGCAGCGAGGCAAATTCCTTGGCCGTCACCATACCGCGGCGCATGAAGAAGCGGAATGTCTTGCCGGCGTCGCGCGCGAGAATCTCGTCGGCGACGCCAGGCTTCTGAAAGAAGACGACATAGTTGTTCTCGCCGCGCATCATCTTCATGCCCATGATCGGGTCGATCGGTGGGCGCGGGAAGAACGGCGTATTGACGCCGATGACGCCTTTCACGCGGGCGGGTTGGTAGATCGGCATCTGCCACACGACGATGCCGCCCCAGTCGTGACCCACGAAGATCGCGTCTTTGATACCGAAGGCGTCCAGCATTCCGGCGAGATCGCCGGTGAGATGCGCCATGTCGTAGTCGTCGACCCTGGGCGGCCGGCTGGTGAGGCCGTATCCGCGCTGGTCGGGCGCGAGCACGCGATAACCTGCGGCCGTGAGCGCGGGAAGCTGGTGCCGCCAGGAATAAGCGAGCTCTGGGAAGCCATGGCACAGCACGACCGGCAATCCGTCCTTCGGGCCAGCCTCGTACACGGCCATGTCGATGCCGTTGGTCTTGATCATTGTGGGTGTGGGAAAATCGGTCATCGCAATCTCCGGTCAGGCGGCAAGGTTAAGTCTGGAAAGCATCTGGGCACGTTCGGGCCCGAATTTAGGAGGATAGAACCCGCGCGCGCGTTTGGTCTTCTCCGGCATAGCCCAGAAGCGCATCACGCTGGCAAGCGTCGAAGGTTTTTTCAGCCAGGCTGCCGGATCGTCGATCATATGGAAAGCGCGCGACAAAGCGCGCAGAATTTCTATGTTGCCACGCGTTGCGGGGCCGATCGCGTCTTCGACGAAACTCTTCATCATCTTGGCGCGGAACGATGGCACATAGTCCGGATCGCGCTCGTGCTCCGCGCGCCGGATCGCCTGTTTGTCCTGTCGCACCATGGAGTCATAGAAAGGTCGTAGCGCTTTGCGCGTGTCGGCATCGAACAGAACGGCACGCGTGCGCGGGTTGTCGCTGATGTCCAGGGTCTGACGCAGCAGATGCGCGTGCACAACGCCTGACGAACAGCCGCGACCGTAAAGTGGATTGGTGCGCACTGTCGCGTCGCCGACGGCGAAGAAATTGAGTGCTTGTGGCTGGCCGGCATGGACATAGCTGCGCCAAACACTTTTCAGATTTCCCATGGAGAAGACCTGGCTTGCCGCTTCCGACCGCGCGGGATCGACCCAGCGCGCACATCCTGGAATCTCCATGCAGATCGCATCGAAGGTCTCGGGCCTCACAATCGCCATGCGCAGCGCGGTTTCGATCTCAGGCACCGCGAGCGTGACAGAGAAATGGCGATTGTCGGCAGGAAAGACACCAAACTTGATATAACCGAGATCGCCGGCCCCCGGCGTTCCATCACGAATGGGTTCTTCGGCATCGTCGCGCAGCTTGTAGTGTCGCGTGAAATAGAGAATGCCCGCTGGACTTTCTTCTTCTGTCACCATCGCACCCGCAGCGCGCAGCCAGTCGTGAAAGGTAGTGTTGCGGCCACTGGCATCTACGACCAAGTCGGCACGCATGTCCGCGATCGTGCTGTTGCGCTCGATCTTCAAGCCCTCGACCATAAGCGTGCCGGAATCATCGCGATTTGTGATCACATTGCGCACGCCAGCTTCATTCAGGAATGACACGTTAGGCAGACGGCTCGCATAGCGTCGCATGACTAGCTCGAGCGTCGTGCGGCGGCTGAATAGAATCGCCAGCTCGTCATCTCCAGGCCGCGCACGATAGGAATCTCGCAGCGTCGGCGGCAATCCATCTTCGAAACCGAAGATGCGCGCCCCTGAATCGAGCAGCTCCTGCATCAGCTGCGGATAGCGCGCGCGCAGAAGTGTCGTCAGACGACCCAGGAAAACATGGCTATGGCGTAATTGCGTTGCGCCGCGGCGCTCCCAGCTCTGAAACGCCTCCTCGGGGCTTCCTTCCGGTGTCGGGGGATCGCGGTCGACCAGCGTAATGCGGTGTTCGCTATTGCCGAAGGCAAGCGCGATGCCAAGTCCGGCGATGCCCGTGCCTGCAACGAGAATGTTCTGGCCGCTCATGGCTTGCTCCGCAAGGCAGCGAGGGCGAGCAGCACCCAGCCGGCGAGGAACGACACACCGCCAACGGGTGTGACAAACGCGAAGGCCCGCTCACCCGTTATCGCCAACGCATAGAGCGATCCACAAAACAGGACGATGCCGGTTAGGAACAGGGCCGCTGACCAGGCGGCAATCCGTGCGCCGCCGCTCTGCATCCCCAGGGCTGCCAGCGCCATCGCAAGCGCGTGATACATGTGGTATCGCGCACCAGTCTCGAAGATGCCGAGCGCATGGGCATCAAGCTGTGATGACAAACCGTGCGCCGCGAAAGCGCCCAACGCAACGGCCAGCGCGCCGTTCAGTGCCGCGACAGCTAGCCAGATCCTCACGCGCAACCGCATCCGCCATGGGCGTGACCGTGGCCTTGCGCGTCAGAAGCCATGCGCTTCGATGCCTCGATGGCGGCCTTGGACAATTCCGCCGTTGCCGCGTAGTCGGCCTTTGCACGCGACTGCATGTCGGCATCCAGCATGAAATCGAGCGTTGTCGTCGCCATGGATTTCGCACCGTCGATCACAGCCTGATCGCCCTTCTCGGACACAGCGTGGCGGGCGAACTCGGCATTGTGGATGATGACGTTCAAAGGCGCGACGCCAAGACAGGGATGAATCGACGGCACGCGATGGCTGACATTGCCCATGTCAGTCGAGCCCGCATAGCCGGATGGCAACTCTTTCATGGGGAAGAACTCGAGTCCGATGGATTCGCCGTTACGTTGGAATGCGTCGGCCATCGGCCAATTGGTCTTGAGGTCGAGATAAAGCGTCTCGCCCCATTTAATCTCCGCGCGACAACCGGTTGCCAGCGCGCCGGCTTCGAAACAGTTGTGTACGCGAAGCTTCAATTCAGCAAGTTCATAAGCGTCAATGGCGCGCACATTGAAGCGGCACGCCGCGCGCTCCGGCACGATATTGGAGGCAAGACCGCCTTCTGTGATGATGCCGTGAATGCGGTCGGTGTTCTTGATGTGCTGGCGCAGCTGCGCGATCGATTGATAGGCGGTGACGACGGCATCGAGCGCATTCAATCCGCGATGCGGCACGGCTGAGGCGTGTGCCGCGCGGCCATGATAGATCACGGTCACGTCAACGATCGCGATGCATGGCATGGTGACGAGATTCAGGTTCGACGGGTGGATCATCATCGCCGCATCGACTCGCTCGAACGCACCTTCGCGCGCCATCATCTCCTTGCCGCCGTAGCGTTCTTCCGCCGGCGTGCCGAGATAGCGCACGCGGCCCGGCAGGCGTCCGTTGAGCTTCGATAGCGCCATCGCTGCGCCGAAGCCCGCCGTTGCAATGATGTTGTGCCCGCAGGCATGTCCAACGCCCGGCAAAGCGTCATATTCGGAAAGGATCGCGACCGTCGGCCCTTTGTCCGCACCGAACTCGGCGGCATAAGCGGTCTTGAGACCGAAGGCTTCGCGCTGAGCGGCGATGCCGTAGCGTTCGATACCCTCGGTAAGGCGAGTGGCGGCTTTGAATTCCTCCAGCGCCAGTTCCGGCTCGCCATGGATCGCATGGCTCATGCCCAGTAACTCATCGCGCATCGCGTCGATGGCCGCGCACACATCTTTTTTCAGTGTTTCCAGCGTCATGGCGGTATCCGGCTATGGAACCCACAGATCATAGACAGTCCCGCATGGCTTTGCGAAGGTCCACCGCGACGGAGAAGCGCATGACCAAGTTTGCCCTGCGGAATGATGGTGTTCGCATAGCCTACGAGATTGCGGGCGAGGGTGAACCGGTCGTGCTCGTGCATGGTTTTGCCTCGGACCGCGTGCAGAACTGGCGTACGCCCGGCTGGTACCAGACGCTGAACGGCGCAGGCTATCAGGTCGTGGCCCTCGATTGCCGAGGCCATGGTGAAAGCGACAAACCACGCGATCCTGCGATTTACAGTCACGCCACAATGGCCCAAGACGTCGTCGCAGTTATGCAGGACGCAGGTGTCGGTCGCGCTCTCCTGATGGGCTATTCGATGGGCGGCTATATTTCGATGTCGCTGCTGATCAAGCATCCTGAACTGTTCTGCAGAGTTGTGATCGCTGGCGTCGGCGCGAGCTATCTCGATCTCAACGCAGCCGAAGCTGCCGTCGCCGATCCGGAGCGCCGTTCGATGATCGCCGATGCGCTGTTGGTCGATGATGTATCTACGATCAAGAACCAGACCGCGCGCGATTTTCGCCTGTTCGCTGATCAGCCCGGCAAAGACCGCCTTGCGCTCGCCGCTTGTATGCGCGGTAGCCGCGATGTCTTCACCAGGGATCAGCTTGGCCATTCGACGCGGCCTGTTCTGGTCGTCTGCGGTGAAAAGGACGTTCTGACCGGTCCGCCGGATCCGTTTGCGGCGGCGTTTGCTGATGGCCGCGCGGTGACGGTGCCAAATCGCGATCACATGACGGCGGTGGGCGACAAGGTTTACAAGCAGGCTGTCGTGGATTTCTTTGCGGCCTGAAGGTAACACCCACCCGGGTTGCAACGCGGCGAGAGAAAATTCTCGCTCTTCATCATAAGGTTGTTGCATAGTATCGTTACAACAGTCGGGGACCTCCATGAATGCGATGTCGCGTGCGTTCTGCGTCGGCTTGCTTATGTCCGCGACGTGCGGTGCCGCTGCGACGTCGCCCCCGCCGGTAGAAGCCTTCGGCAGTTTGCCGGCATTCGAAGCTGCGAGGCTGTCTCCCGACGGCAAGCATCTTGCCGTTGTCCAGCCTCACAACAACGAATCTGCGATCGCGATTTACGAGATCGCGGACCTGTCCAAGCCGCCGCACATGGTCGCTGTTCCGGATGCCGTTGCTGACGGGGTCGACTGGCCGAACGATGATCGCTTGATCTGTACGTTCCGTCTGAATCAAAAGGAAGTCTATCATAAGGACGTTTTTCAATGGGCCCGCTCGGTGAGCGTGGATGTCAACGGCCGCAACGAGGCCGTGCTGCTGAACAACTGGAAGAAGCTCAAATATAATTTCGGTGGATCGGCGATCGTCGATCAGCCGCCGGAAGATCCAAACCACGTGTACATGCTGGCGTACGACACACCAGATACGCACGACACGCAGGACCTCTGGAATTGGCATCTGGGAGTGTTCAAGGTCGATGTAACCACAGGCGAGGGTGTGGAGGTGATGCTGGCGCCCAAGGGTGCCTTTCAGATTCCCATGGACGGTCACGGTCACCCCCTGGGCTTCGTCAAGCACGACGCTGATCTATCCAGTGAGGTCGTTATGGGTGGGCACGTTGCTGGCACGTTCAACTCCAAGGGTGGCGGCGGACCGGAGTTTGTAGGGCTCTCCAACGACGCGAGTCCGACATTGCTCGTTGAGGCACAGGGGCCAACCGGGATCACGGGCCTGTACCATTGGACTACGCCAGGCGGTGTCTCCACGGCGCTGTTTGCTGATCAGCATTATGACGTCGATCATGAGATCAGGGATGAACATACCGGGCGGATCATCGGCGTGGCCTATGCCGATGATCGCATGCGCGCGAGCTATTTCGATCCGGCGATGCAGGCAATTCAGACCAGGTTGGAAAAGACGCTGCCAAACCAAACAGTGTGGATTGTCTCGAAAGACGCCGCCGGCGCGTCCTATCTTGTTGTCTCGGAATCGCCGCGAAATCCGCCGACTTTGTTTCTCTACACGCCGGCTGCGCATCAATTGATGCAGCTCCTTCAGGCCTATCCAGGTTTGCAGCAATCCGATCTTGGTGACATGAGGCCCTATCCTTACAAGGCGCGGGACGGTCTGGACATCCGCGCGTATCTCACGCTGCCGCCGGGCAAGGATCCGCACAATCTTCCGACCATTGTCATGCCGCATGGCGGTCCAGAAGCGCGCACTCTGCTTGGCTTCAACTGGGTGGCGCAATTCTTTGCGTCGCGCGGCTATGCTGTGTTGCAGCCGAACTTCCGCGGCTCTTCCGGGTATGGCCGGTCGTTTGTAACTGCCGGCGATGGCGAGTGGACCAACAAGGTTCAATTCGATGTTCAGGATGGTGTGAAGAAGCTGATTGCCGATGGCGTGACCGATCCCAAACGCGTCTGCATATATGGCGCGAACTACGGCGGATACATGTCGCTTGCCGGAGCCACTTTCTCTCCTGATCTTTATGCCTGTGCGGCTGCATTTGCGGGTACCTTCGATCTCGATCGGCTTCATTATTCTGGAACTAAGTTCGAGTCTGTCGCGACATCCATTTGGGAACGGCGGTTGGGCGCTTCGAGCATCGACAGCTCTGCTATGGAAGCGCAGTCGCCCTCCGAGCACGCGGATCAGGTGAAAGCCCCAATTCTTCTCATGCACAGCGACAAGGACGTTACTGTCCCGATTGAGCAAAGCGAGATCGAGGAACGGGCTCTGAAGCGGGCGGATAAGTCGGTCCAGTTCATCAGGATCAATGGCGATGATCACTCTCTCTCCTATGCCCTCACGCGCATCCAGATGCTGACGGAACTGGAAAAGTTCATGGCAGCGAATATCGGCCATTAAGGAGCTGGTTTGCGCCTTTCGGTGGTCGGGGCTATATCCCCGCCCATCGCGAGGGACCCATGAGCGCCGCAGAGAAGCCGCACACATCGCACGCCATCGAGAACAATCCGTTCGATTGGTCCGATCCGCTGTTGCTGGCCGAAGAACTGACCGCGGACGAGCGGCTGGTATCGGACAGCGCGCGCGCCTATTGCCAGGAGCGCCTGCTGCCGCGTGTTCGCGACGGATTCCGCAACGAGACCTTCGACCGCGCCATCATGACCGAGATGGGCGATATGGGATTTCTCGGCCCGACGATCCCCCAAGAATATGGCGGTGCGGGTCTGAATTATGTGTCGTATGGATTGGTGGCGCGCGAGATCGAGCGCGTCGATAGCGGCTATCGTTCGGCGGCGAGCGTACAGTCGTCGCTCGTCATGCATCCGATCTTTGCCTATGGCAGCGAGGAGCAGCGCCGCAAATATCTGCCCAAGCTCGCGAGCGGCGAGTTTGTCGGCTGCTTCGGCCTCACCGAACCCGATCATGGCTCCGATCCCGGTTCGATGGTGACAAAGGCGGTGAAGGACGGCGCGGGCTATCGCCTCAACGGCGCGAAGATGTGGATTACCAACTCGCCGATCGCCGATATCGCGGTGGTGTGGGCGAAGCTCGACGGCGCGATCCGCGGCTTTGTGGTCGAGCGCGGCATGAAAGGATTTTCGACACCGAAGATCGAGGGCAAGTTCTCGCTGCGCGCCTCGATCACCGGCGAGATCGTGCTCGACGATTGCTTAGTGCCGGAAGAAAATCTGTTTCCACATGTGCGCGGACTTTCGGGTCCGTTCGGATGCCTCAACCGCGCGCGCTATGGCATCGCGTGGGGCGCGATGGGCGCGGCCGAGTTCTGCTGGCACGCGGCGCGCAGCTATACGATGGAGCGCAAGCAGTTCGGCCGCCCGCTCGCGGCCAACCAGCTCATCCAGAAGAAACTCGCCGACATGCAGACCGAGATCACGCTCGGGCTTCAGGGTTGTTTGCGCCTCGGCCGCTTGCTGGACGAGGGCAAGGTCGCGCCGCCGGCGATCTCGCTGATGAAGCGCAACAACTGCGGCAAGGCGCTCGCCATCGCGCGCGAGTCCCGCGACATGCATGGCGGCAACGGTGTCAGCGACGAATACGGCGTCATTCGCCATGTGCTCAATCTCGAAGCCGTGAACACCTATGAAGGCACGCACGACGTCCATGCGCTGATTATGGGCCGCGCGATTACGGGAATACCGGCGTTTAGCTAACTCCTTTCGTCTTCAAAGTTTCTGCGCAAGCGCCATCCAGTCCCAGGGGCGGTTCTTCGCGCGCGCTGGGGTTTCGCGGACGCCTTCTATGGACCACGGATAATACGCCCGATCGACGCGGCGCACGGTGAAGCCATAATCGGTGAAGATGCGATCCAACTCCGCGCGTTCGTAGTGTTTCTGCCAAGCGTCGTCGCGCTTCACCAAGCCGCCTTTTCGCACAGGTTCGAGTTTTTCCTTCGTCGTTGCGCGCACGAGCCATTCGGATTCCAGCGACGGGATCACGACCAGCGCATGCCCGCCTTTGCGCGTGACATGGGCGAGGCTCGACCAGATCGCAGCACGCTTGGCGGCGCTCGCCGAGGTGATCACGTTCATGCACACGGTGAGATCGGCGACAGTGCCGATCTCTTTCGCGGCGCGCGGAATGTCCATCGTCTTCCACGTCACATTCGGCATCTTGGCGCAGCGCGCGATCGCCTGGACGATGATGCGCGACGCGAATTCGACACCGATCACGGACTCGAAGCGCCGCCCATAGCGATGAATGAACGTGCCGACGCCGCAGCCGAGGTCCACTAACACGGAATCTTTCCGCTTCGGCCGCGCCAGCGCGACATGACGCTTCACCAGATCGGCGCTTTCCTCGCGGGTGATGTCGCAGACCTCAGACTCGAAATCGAGCGCCACGCTGTTCCAGTACGCCTGCTTCATTGCAGTTTGCCCCGCGACAGAGTGAAATCGGCGGCGACACACTGCTCACGATTCCCGATTCGCGGCAAGAAACCATGAAACTCAGCTTCATCCGCGTCCTCGACCTCTCGCAATATCTGCCCGGTCCGCATCTGACGATGACGATGGCCGATCACGGCGCCGATGTGATCATGGTCGAGCCCGCGAACGGCACCGGCGAACCCACGCGCGCGATGGGCACGCGTGCGAAGGACGGCACGAGCGTGTGGTTCCGCAACATCGCGCGCGGCAAACGCGCCATCGCGCTCGATCTGAAAAATGCCGCACAAAAGGACGCGTTCCTCAAACTCGCGGACGACGCCGACGTGATCGTGGAGGCGTTCCGGCCCGGTGTCGCGAAACGTCTGGGCATCGATTACGATCGCGTAGCCGCGCGCAATCCGCGCATCGTGTACTGCTCCATCTCGGCGTTCGGCCAGGACAGCCCGCTCAAGGACAAACCCGCGCACGACTTGGGCGTCCAGGCGCTCGTCGGCACTGCGGATCTTTCGCGCGGAAACGATGACAAGCCCGCGATGCCCAATCTCGTCGCCGCCGACATGGCATCGTCGCTCACCG
>CAZCJI010000013.1:0-17475 GCA_964498625.1 uncultured Rhizobium sp. | reverse complement strand
TAAGGGCATCGTGCGGCAGCGGTGCTGCATAGGGCAGCGGTGTGTTCAAAAACGTTGAAGCGGCACAGGTGCAATACAAAGTAATACAATGCAGTGCTATGCAATGCAGATCAAAGTCAAAGCATAAGCAAAATAAACTCATTGTCTTGACTGCTTTGAATTCCTGCTAATAAATCGATCTGTCAAACGTTGCTGGACTGCAGCAATCTATCTTGAGACTCAGCGAGCGCCACATGCCAGGCCTCCAAATTGCCTATCGCGATCCTGCGCTACTCAAGGCGAGAGCGCGCAATCCGCGCACGCACACTGACCGGCCCCCACTGAGTGGTCCAGTTGCAATGTTAGTTCAGTGACAGCGTTTGCGCCACCGGTCTGCTGGCCGGCGGGATCAGCCGGCCAGCAGATTGCTTCTGGCGCCGGTGGCCGATAGCCAAGCGATGAGTGTGGTCGCACGGTGTTGTAGTGGCGACGCCAGGCTTCGATCATGATCTTGGCCTCGTTGAGCGTGTAGAAGATTTCTCCGTTGAGCAGCTCATCGCGCAGCTTGCCGTTGAAGGATTCGCAATAGCCGTTCTCCCAGGGGCTGCCGGGTTCGATGTATGCAGTCCTGGCACCGACGGCAGCGATCCATTCCCTCAGCGCCAGAGCAACGAACTCCGGGCCGTTGTCGGAACGGATGTGAGCCGGAACGCCACGCACGACAAAGAGATCGCACAAGGCCTCGATGACATCTGTCGCCTTGAGCTTCCTGGCCACGCGGATGGCGATCGCTTCGCGCGTAAACTCGTCGATGACACATAGCATTCGGAACGCCTTTCCATCATGGGTGCGGTCGGCGACGAAGTCGTACGACCACACATGGTTGGGCCGCTCTGGTCTCAAGCGGATGCACGATCCGTCGTTGAGCCACAGACGGCCTCGTTTGGGCTGCTTTGCCGGGACTTTCAGCCCCTCACGCCGCCAGATGCGCTCGACCCGCTTCTTGTTCACAGTCCAGCCGGCCGTTCGCAGAAGCGCCGTGATCCGGCGGTATCCATAGCGACCGTACTGGCGGGCAAGCGCGATGATGTCGGCCGTCAAAGCCACTTCGTCATCACGTGTCGTTAGCAACCGACGCTGCGTGGACCGATGCTGACCCAGCGCCCGGCATGCCCGTCTCTGCGGCACACCCAGTTCTGCGACAACATGGTCCACACACGCGCGGCGACGCGCGGGGCTTAGAAGTTTCCCCGTGCAGCTTCCTGCAATATCAGCTTGTCCAGCGTCAGATCCGAGATCGCGCGACGAAGCCGCGTGTTCTCGGCTTCCAGCTCTTTCAAGCGTTTGACCTGGTCGCCTTTCAACCCGCCATACTCGTTGCGCCAGCGGTAGTATGTAACTTCCGTCACCGCTATCGCTCGTACCGCATCAGCAACTGGCTGACCCTGCGCCATCAGCACATCGACCTGCCGCAGCTTCGAGACGATCTCTTCAGCTGTGTGTCTTTTCCTTGCCATTCACCCAATCCTCCTTGGTCAAAACCATACTTCAGGGAGGACCATTTCAAAGGGGCAGATCAGGAAGTCGCGGCCGCTCTCACGCTGGATGAAATGACCGAGTATTGGAACGAGCATCTCAATCGAATGCGGAGACTCACGCGACGTACATAGCCAACTTATTGACGATGGAAATTACATCTTCACCACCGAACAGCGCGATGATTTTGTGCGGTTATGGGGACCACGTCGTAACGCTAATCAGGGAGCGGCAGGTTATCTGGAGCCACCACGCACCGCTGGATCGGCAAGAGACCGATAGACGATTCAGGCTCAACTATCATTCCGTGGTGGGCTACGAAAACGGATGTGGGGTCGCCGCTTCGCGAACCAGTTCATATATTTACAATGTATGGCGCTCTCATGGTCCGCACGACCACCCTGAGGCAACGGCGGCGCGTGCGCTCTGCGCTCCGCGCATGATCGAAGAGAGGCCTTGTTACAGCCACCGCCCAGACTCACTTTCCAAGAGACGCAACGCGACGATAACTCTTGTGGCCGAACTAGAAGTTATCAGGCCTATGAGCCGGAGGATGGGCGTAGCTCATGTGGTGGAGTGTATTCGCATTAGTCGAAAATTCGAATCGTTAACAAGAAGTGAAACACGGACCGATAGGCTAAGCGTGTATGAAAGCGCTAACCATTTTCGCTTAGTGTAAACGGCATGTTACGCAACGTTTCTGCCCTATTGGCGATCGTCGGCGCTCTTGCCTGTGTGAGCGCGAATGCCGCCACGGTGAGTGTCACCGTCACGGACGCCAAAGGCTCGCCCGCGCCAAATGCAGTCGTGAGTCTCGAATCCGAGACATCAACGATCCTGATGCCGCCCCGCGCGCCGGAAAAATCCATCATCGATCAGCGCCGTGAAACGTTCCTCCCGCTGGTCGTCGTCGTGCGCAAAGGCGGTAGCGTGGTGTTCACCAACAACGACACAACGATGCATCAAGTATATTCGTTCTCACCGATCAAGCAATTCCAGTTCGAGATCGACAAAGGCCAGATCTCCAAGCCGGTGATATTCGACAAGGCTGGTGTCGCAGCGATCGGCTGCAACATTCACGATAACATGGTCGCGTATGTTTATGTCGCCGATGCCCCTTTCGCGGCCGTCACCGACGCGAGCGGCCACGTCGAGTTTCGCGACGTTCCCGAGGGCGCCTATCGCGCTACCGCCTGGCACCCGCAGTTGCGCATCGGAAAATCGGCGCCCCCAGGCGCACTGACCGTACGCGCTGCCGAGACGAAACTCACGCTCGCGCTTCCCGTGACCATGGCGGCCATGCCCGGCATGAACCACATGCACAAATCGGACTATTGATGCGCCTCGGGTTCCGCCACCGCCTCGCACTATTCCTGGTCGTGACGCTGGCGGCGGTGCAGGTGCTTACCGCTTTCGTGGCGTACAGCTATCTGCGCGAAAGTCTTGTCGGAAAAGCAAAGAGCGAACTGACCGCGGCGACAACCGTGTTCCAGCGCCAGCTTGCCGTTCTGTCGGAACGCGTCGCAGATGACGTTCAGGTGCTGTCGCTCGACTATGCGCTCCGTCAGGCTATCGCGCAGCAAGATCATGACACCGAGCTGTCCGCGCTGCGCAATCACGGCCATCGCGTCGGCGCGACACGCATGATGCTAATCGGCCTGGACGGCAAAATCGATGCGGACACGGGCGCCGCAAAAATATCCGGACAGTCATTCGTATATTCAGATCTGCTGGACGATTCGGCGGCGGAGGGAGAGCGCACGTCCCTGGCGACGTTGCACAACACGGTTTATTGGATCGTCGTCGCGCCCGTGCGCGCGCCTGTGCCAATCGCGTTCATCGCCGCATTCATTCCGATCGACAACGCAATGCTCGGAAAGCTGAGCGGGTTGTCCGATATTCCGCTCTCCATCGCACTCGCATCCTGGGGACCGAACGGCCGTTGGAATGTCCTCGCACGAACATTGAGCGGGCCAGCCATCATCCCCCTGCCCTCGGGATATAACGCTGGAAACGATGGCTCAACGACCGATGGCAAACGCGGAGAGTTTTTCACCGTCACGACCAGCCTCAAGACCGCGAGACATAGCGCGCCCGTTGTCGCAGTCCTTGGGTATCCGATGGCAGAAGCATTTGCGGCATATCGTTCGATCATATTTCCAGTTCTGTTCTTTCTAGCAGCAGCCCTTTTGCTGGCGGCCGGCTGCGCGATGTTGGTGGTACGCAGGGCGTCCCGTCCGCTGGAAGCGCTTGCTGGTGCGGCACGTCGGATCGCCGCCGGCGACTACACCCCGCCACCCCATGTGGGCGCTAGAGACGAGCTTGGGCTGCTCTCCAACGCCTTAATCAATATGACTCGATCCATCTCTGACCGCGAAACAGCGCTGACGTCCATGATCGGTGCGTTGGAGATGGCGCGAAGTGAAGCGGTGAAGGCAAACGACGCGAAATCGCAATTCCTCGCCAACATGAGTCACGAACTGCGCACGCCGTTGAACGCCATCGTGGGCTTCGGCGAAATGCTGCATCAGGAAATTCTGGGGCCTCTGGGCGTGGCGCGTTATCGCGAGTATGCCGCCGACATATGCGCCAGCGGGCAACATCTTCTAGGACTGGTGTCGCGCATGCTGGACCTCGCGGAAGTGGAATCCGGAAAGCTTGCCCTCAAGCGGCAGCCGATGTCGCCTGAAAGCGCACTACAGCAGGCCGTGGCCGCTATTCAGCCGGTCGCCGACAAGCAACGCGTTGCGTTTGTTATTGCAGGCCACCGCGGGGATTTTCCGGAAATCGACGGCGATGCCGACAAGCTTCGGCAGGCCTTTGCAAGCGTTCTCCACAACGCGGTCAAGTTCACACCGGGCGGCGGTGCGGTCGGCGTGGATGCAATGAGCGACCGCAATAGCGTAACTATACGCGTCAAAGACGCAGGCCCCGGCATGAGCGAGGCAGATATTGAAGTGGTGACTCGTCCTTTCCATCGTTTGCGTTCGGCGCTCGACGGTCAGCATCAGGGCGCAGGTCTCGGCCTACCTTTCGCCAAGGCGATTGTTGAGCTGCATGGCGGCGCATTGACGATCAAGAGTGCGCCGGGCGTGGGAACGTGCGTCGAGATATATCTGCCGGGCATGGGCATGCGCATAAGCGACGCCGCATGAGCAAGTACGCCGCCTTCGCCGCTGCGTTTCTGCTGACAACGCCCACGGTTGCGGCCGATTTCAGCTTTCAGGGTTATGGCGATTTCCGCCTGATCTCGCCGCCATCGACAGACAGCTATCTGGACGGTGGCCTCGGCAAATTGCGATACGGCAGGGGCGACGAACCCTTTCAGCCCGGCGACATCGTCGGCGAAGGCCGTGTGATGATCACGCCGGAGCTGATGGCGACCGCCACAGCGCGCGTGAACACGGAATACGGCCCCGCCGCCGATCTGCTCGAAGGGTATGTGCGCTATCGTCCGGTCTCGACCACGGAATGGCGCTGGTCAGTCAAAGTCGGCGCATTCTTTCCGCCGATGTCGCTCGAGAACGAACAGACGGGGTGGTCGACGTTCTGGACGATCACGCCATCGGCGATCAATTCGTGGGTTGGCAACGAATTGCGCATCATCGGTGCAGAGGGAACGCTCGAATGGCGGCGCGCGAGCGGCGATATGACTTTGAGCGGTGCGGTGTTCGGCTGGAACGATCCCGCCGGCGTGATGATTGCGGACCGCGGTTGGAACTTCGACGATCGCTATACCGGGCTCATCGAACATTCGCGCTTGCCCGATGCGGCGGCGTTCGGCGGCGCCAAGCCGCCGCTCTACGCCAATCTCTTCACCGAAATGGACAATAGCCCCGGCTGGTATCTCGATCTTTCCTGGGAGCCGCAGGACATCGGTGACTTCGAAGTCATGCGTTACGACAATGAGGCCGATCCGAGTGTGATCCAGGGTGGACAGATCGCTTGGCACACGCGGTTCTGGGATGTCGGATTCCAGAAGCAGATCGGCAGGCTGACGCTGCTTAGCCAAGGTATGAGCGGCGCCACGACAATCGAGCCGTCACCGTCCTTCCATCAGACAACCGATTTCAAATCGGCCTACACGCTGGCCGGTTACGACATGGACAAGTGGTGGGCGGCGGCGCGCATCGACCTGTTCCAGACGCGCACGACCGCGAGTTTCCCGTCCGCACTGAACGAAGACGGTCACGCCTACACGCTGTCGCTGAGCTATCTTCCCTACAAATGGTTGCGCTTCACCGGCGAGCTTCTCTCGGTCGATGACACGCGGCAAGAGCGCGTTGCCGTTGGGGAAGCAGCGCATCAGATCGAAACCCAGTTCCAGTTTCTGACGCGCGTCTATTTCTGATCAGGTAAGCGCGCCAGCTATCATGCGAGATGTCCTTGTATTTGATCCGAACATATCGGTGGTGCTGGCCACCGGGAATTAGCCGTCTATCGACTTTTCCGACGCATCCTATATCGGCGCCGGTGAGATAAAGTGAGCGTCCTAAGTGCTGGCCAAGGGTGAATGTGGTATCCTTCGTGAACAACGGATGGAAGCTATGAGCGACGCTGTCGGCGCCGGCGATCTTGTTCTGTGCGTCAATGCCGCCCCGAACCATGTCACTGGCAGGCCAGTGCCCCTGCGAGCCGGGGAGACCTACCGCGTTTTTGCGGTCATGGAATTTGCCTGTCCCTGCGGGCGTTCCGATGCCCTGCTGGACATAGGCGTTGATTTCGCGTGGTGCCAGACGCGCTTCCGCCTCCTGCCTAAGCCCAAAGCCGAGCCAAGAGCACGCCAGGCTTCGGCACCCAAGGAGAAGGAAACGGTTCGATGAACAGCGAGCTTCGGCTTCGCGGGCTAACGCGCGTTTATCATGTCGACGTCGCTGGAAAGGCATTGGGGCATCTGAATTTTGAATCCAAAAACGAAGTTACAGCTTGCGACGAGGCCGCGATAATTCAGAGAACAGGTGAGTGGCCAACGATTGAACTATGGAATGGAGCTCGCGAGGTGGAACTCCCTCATGCAGCGTCATTATCTGCCACCACGCGATAGTCAACGCACCGCTCCGAGGGACATCCGCACCAAATCAGCGAAGATGCTGACATTGCCTAAATCAGATCGAACGGAGTTTGTCTTTATCGAGCTTTGATTTTTGCGGGAAATTCAATGCGCGTCACGACACCCATACGCCTGCTTGCCCCAATCGAGTTGCGCGGCATATGCTAAGTGCTCACCAGGCGCACTTTAAGCGGGGGAATCGGAGCCAGTCCAATGACGACAATTCCAAATGCGGGCTCGGTCGTCGAAGCGAAACCTACCGGAGATGCAGATATATCGACGCGCTCCCTGCACCTGCGCATCAGGCAGCAGGAGATTCTGGCGGCGCTGGGCGTCACGGCGCTACAGGGCGCGAGCTTGGACCAGCTTTTGATCGATACCGCGCGTCTGACAGCGGATGGGCTCGACGCGCAATTCTGCAAGATCATGGAATACGTTCCCGCTGAAAACTCTCTGTTGGTGCGCGCGGGCGTCGGCTGGGACCAAGGTGTGGTTGGCGTCGCGCGCGTCGGCGCTGATATAGCCTCGCCCGCAGGGTTTGCATTGCGCACCGGCAAAGCCGTGATTTCCAATCATTTGGAAAATGAAGAACGTTTCAGAACACCGGAAATTCTACGGCAGCACGGCATTCATCGGGCCATGAACGTCATTTTGCAGGGTGACGGGAAGCCATACGGCGTACTGGAGGTGGATTCAAAATCCGATGGCCAATTCGTCGAGCAGGACATCGCGTTCCTGCAAGGAGCTGCCAATATTCTCGGCATGGCCATCGAACGCGACCGTCGCGAGCGCAAGCTGGAACTAGCGCTCGAGCGTCAGCAATCGCTGTTAAAGGAGGTCAATCATCGCATCAAGAACAGCCTGAGCATCGTGGCAAGCATGCTTACTTTGCAAGCCAATGCTGTCGGAGATCCTGCACTGACCGCGCATCTCGAAGAAGCTGCGCGTCGTGTGGCGGCGGTGTCAAAAGCTCACGACCAGCTCTATCACGGCACCGACGTTGAGCGGTTGGACGTTGGACGGTACATCGAAGGGCTGTGTAAGGAAGTAGATGCCAGCGTCGCGCACTGTGAAGTTAAAACCAACGTGGAAGCTGGGATTGTAATCCCGACAGACAACGCGATTTCGGCCGCGTTGATCGTCAATGAACTCATTACCAATGCCGCGAAGTACGCATATCAGGGCCAGTCAGAATGTGCGATTTCTGTCACGGTTGCTCGCACGGGTGACGATCATGTTTTGCTTTCCGTGCGCGATGAAGGCGCAGGACTGCCGCCGGGTTTCGACATCCACAAAGTCAAAGGACTCGGCATGAGAATCGTCGGTTCGCTTGCCCGACAGATGAAAGGTGAACTGGGATTTCGCGTTCATAATCCCGGGACGGAGTTTATCGTCACGTTTCCGCTTTGACACCACTGTCTTCAGAGGCAGACATTTAGCGCTTAAGAATGTCGCCAGGTTGATCGCGGATCCTCGTTTGCGAAAAGGCTGAGAAGGCCGGCGGCTAATTATTCAGCGACAATCTGTAGTGAATCCGACCTCAACTTGTGACAAGTTCGCGGGTGATCGCCGCGAAATGCAGGCTCGCAGCAATTAGCACCAACGCATGCCAGCCGGCGTTATGAAAGCGAACACGGTCGAGCAGGAGCACGGCTACTCCGAGCAGATACACACATGCGCCGGCAACAAGAAGATCGAGGTTGGCTGCAGTCATCGCCGAATGCATTAGCCAAATTGTGACGAGCGCGGAAAGCCCCAGGGCGACGCATAGGATGAGCCCAGCATATTCAAATCGGCGCGGGAACATACACTTCAACGTGATGCCCAAGACGGCGCCCACCCACACCGTCAGCAGCATGACATTGTTCCAAGGATATGAAAGTCGGTGCGCCGCGAGCGGCGTACAAGTTCCTGCAATCATGACAAAGATCATCGCGTGATCGAGGCGGCGAAGCAATTCCTTGGACCTGCCGGGAGGTGCAAACGTATAGGCTAGAGAACTCGCAAAGACCGCGACGAGACCGAATCCATAGATTGCGAGACTGAGGCGCGTCGCGCTGCTGGCGTTCAGGATCAACCAAACCGTTCCGGAGAACGCAAGCAGCGTCGCGCAGATTTGGACCACGGCGTCCGCCTGCCGCTCTGCGGACGTGTAGGAAATCGATTCATGCGACCGCGCAGTTGCGAATGGCTTGTTATCGCCCACTCAAAACGTCTCCAACCTGTGTGTTTTTATGGTTGCGCTTCCGCCAAATATCAAACGCTCGCGAGGTGCAGAAGGATGCTTTGCTGTAAGCAGACTGCAGGTCTTAACCGGTAGGACGCAGGTCTTGATACTCGTCGCAGTGATCGCAGACGACGACAGGGAGCTTCAAAGTGCCTTCCCTTCCATGCTCCAGGTGAAAGCCATTGGATACCGCAGGCAGTGCGTCCGCGCCATTCCAAAACACTCCCGCTTGCTTGCAGTGCGGACAGGCGAACCGGGCCATGAAGATAACTTCGGTGCTCATGACGACCTCTTCGACGCGCGGGAAAGTTAGGGTAGGTTGCTTACAGATTCCAGAGCAGCCACATTTAATCCATGGCTACAGGTGCATGGAAGGCACCCAAGCGCCTATGTTAAGGCAACCAGCGAGGCATCCGAAACGTGAACCGCGTCTCCTCAACCGTGGAAGTCACTTCCAACTTGCCCCCGTGCCCTCGGGCGATCTCGAACGCGATGTAGAGGCCTAGGCCCAAGCCCTGCTGGCTCGGACGGAAGTCTTCGCGCGTGAAGGGCTGAAACAATCGCTCCAGTGCGTCCACAGGGATCGGCTCGCCGGGGTTGCTCACGAACAGCACAAAATCGTTTCCGTCCAGAACGGCTCGAATGCCAACTGTTCCACCCTCCGCACCGTGTGCGATGGCGTTCGCCACTAGGTTCGAGAGCAACTGCGATATTCTCTGCGCGTCGCAATTCACAGCTTCTGGCAGCGAAATCTCCGTCTCTATTTTCCGGTGGGGAAACGAGACCCGAAACTCCTCCACGATGTGCCGGATTGTAGGTTCGAGCAGCACAGAGCGGCGATCCAAGTTGATGCCGCCACCGAGCCGCGCCCGTGCGAAGTCCATCGTAGTGTCGATGAGGCGCGGATCACGAAAATCGTGAATGCGAATCTTAAGAAGTTTCCAGCGTTAAGTAAGACCGAATTTCGAGACTATCTGCACGGCCGTGCACGGGCAGTTCAGAGTGTAGCGTTGTACTTGGCCCAACACATTGATTTTGAGGCCGACGATGCGATGGAAAACGTTGAACGGCTCGCTGCAAATACATTGGGCTATCATCTAGCCGAAGACGATCTGAAATCGAAGATTGTCGATCTTTTCCAAGCTACAGCAGAGTCGCTGATGGCGAACACCGATGCAGCCGCAAGACTCTTAATAAGGAAGTCTCCGCTCCCTCCCGCTGACTTGAAGAAATTGAGCGATTGGCTTCAGCAGACCACCGAGAAGCTCATCTCTTCGGATGCGGCTGAGCTTCTTGCGCTCGTAGCCGCGCAGGCGCTTCCGCTAGCCAACGCAAAATCGCTGTCGTCGGTAAGTGAGCCCACTCTTATACTATCTATGCTGGACGCTTGGATCACGGGGCAATCTTTCGCTGATATCCAGAAAATTTTGGTCAATGCGCAGGCTAAGGTTGGCGGCGATCACCCTACCGCGGAGCACACTGTAGCCATTTGCGAGGATGGATTCGGCTATCACCTTGCAATGATCTTGGCTTCGATAGTTGACTTGATCGAGCCGATTGATGTCGATCTTGCCACGCGTGTGACGAGCCTTCAAAGGAAGGTAAAATCTTGCCTTGGAAGTTCATCGGCAATTGCTTTTTATGAGGCGGGCTTTTCCGATCGCATAGTAGCGCAGCAACTCGGAAAGGCGTTTCCTAAAGTAGCCGTTCGTTCAGATGTACGATCTGTCTGCCGGAAGCAAGTTGATCAGGTTGCAAAGGTGCTAACCCAATATCCCGCATACTTTGAAGAGGTGGCGCGCGAAATGCGGAGTTAGAATTGCCCGCCAAGGGAGGGTTGTGTATGAAATTAATTGTGCAGACTTCGCCTTTCGGTCCGGACGGGACAAGAGCTTGTTTCTGCGGCAGTGCCATCCTGCCGATCCATCTCTTGACCGCGAGAGGGCGCGACTACTCGCAATCAGAAAGCGTACTGACAACTACGCATTCCCCTCGAAGCGCCGACAATCATGGTGCCTCTTCGGGCGGCAGCTTGTCGAGAAGGTGACGATACAGCCAACGCCATTTCATATGGGCTCGCGGTTCGTCCTCGGTATCCGCTAATGCTTGCTTGATTTTTCCAATGAAAATTGTGCGATCTTCATCCGCGCGCGACCGGTTTCTGGGTAGCTTTGAATTGCGTCCAATAACCTGGCTAGAGAATTGATTCACAAACCAAATATGATCCGACTTGTCTCTAGATATGTAGGTGGACGCGCTGCGGTCGGTTTCCCCCTTTATATCTCCCCAGATTCTGTCTGCCGTATGCTCATTCTCCATAACGACACGGGGGTATATGGCCAGTACACGCGCAAATCTTCGGAGGAAGGGCTCGAACAATCATTCAATTCGCTTCATGCCCAGCGGGAGGCATGCGAGTCCTATATTGCGAGCCAGCGCCATGAAGGCTGGAATGTCGTGCATACACCATATGATGACGGCGGATTCTCCGGCGGCTCCATGGTGCGACCCGCGCCGCAGCAGCTTCTAGCCGACATCAAGGAAGGTAATGTCGACGTCGTTGTGGTCTATAAGATTGACCGGCTCACACGCTCGCTGTTCGACTTCGCCAAGATCGTCGAGACGTTCGATGCCCACAAAGTTTCGTTCGTATCGGTGACGCAGTCCTTCAATACAACGACGTCCATGGGCCGGTTGACCCTGAACGTTCTGTTGTCATTCGCCCAGTTCGAGCGGGAGGTCACAGGCGAGCGCATTCGCGACAAGATCGCCGCATCCAAAAAGAAGGGCATGTGGATGGGAGGCAGCATCCCGCTTGGATACGATCTGAGGGAGCACAAGCTCGTCATCAATCATGCGGAAGCGGCTGTGGTGAATACGATCTTCCGGCTTTACGCAGAGCTAGGAACGATGAGGAAACTCAAAGCCGAGGTCGATCGGTTGCGCCTTCGCACCAAGCATCGGACCGTCAAGGGTGCTGACACGGGTGGGTTGCCGTTCCGTGTGGGTCACCTCAGTGCCCTCCTAAGCAACCCGACCTATCGCGGCCTAGTCCGTCATAAGGGCAACCTCTTCACGGGCGACCATCCTGCGATCATCGCGGTCGATCTTTGGGACCGGGTTCATTCCCAGCTTGCCAGCAATACGATTGCACGCCGATCAGGAGAAACATCAAAGGAGCCGAGTCCCCTGGCGGGCCTGTTGTTCGATGAAGCCGGCAATCGCATGACGCCATCGCATGCCGTAAAGAGCGGCAAGCGCTACCGGTATTATGTCTCGCATAATCTTGTCACGGGTCATATCGCGGGACGCCGTCCCAACGACAAATCCGGATTGCGGATCCCGGCACAGGAACTCGAAGGACACGTCTCGTCTGCGATTGGCGCCTACCTCGGCAACGCGCAGAGAATAGACGCAGATCTGATCGCGCCTCACACGCCGCCAACGCAGAGAAATCACATCACTCGTCAGGCCAGAGCGCTCGCGAAAGACCTCGGTACGGTTGGTGCTAGCAAGCAGTCAGAGCTGATGCATAAATTCGTCACCCGAGTGGTTGTGAGCAACAGCGAACTCACTGTTGTGCTGGACCGACGAAAAATTTCCGAACAGATCGAAGTTTTGACCGACAAAGGCACCGCCAGCAGCACGACTGCTATCGAACTTAGGATTCCGGTAAATCTGCGCCGCGTCGGTCAGGAAAAGCGATTGATCATCGCTGCGCACGCGCCCGAGATCAATCACGATCCCGTTCTTATAGCGGCACTCGCGAAAGCGCATCGCTGGTTCGAGATGCTGAAGAGCGGCAAGGCGCAGACCCTGGGCACGCTCGCCCGCGCTGAAAAAGTCCAGCGCACTTACATCACATCGCTTCTGCCGTTAGCATTGCTCGCACCAGATATCACCGAAGCTATCCTTGAGGGTCGCCAACCGGTCGATCTGTCATTGCAGCGTTTCCGATCAATTGTGCCGCTACCGGTCGAATGGTCAGAGCAGCGCCGCGCTCTCGGCTTTTAGATCCAAGCAAGCAGGATAGGCAGCCTGCGCGTCGCTATTGCGCAGCTTCGATGCACGCTCCGCCGAATGTGTCACCGAAAAACTCGCCCTGGGAGCAAAGGCGCGATTTTTTGGAAATCGGCCACGAATTATCGCTGAAAACTGACACCACAGAGCGCTAACGCCTGCTATGCCTTTGAAGTCTCGGGCTCAATTTCCGCGCGGGGAGAATAGCGCCGCGAGAGCAGACTGGCTGGCTGGGGCGGAAGGATTCGAACCTTCGAATGCCGGAATCAAAATCCGGTGCCTTACCACTTGGCGACGCCCCAACAGGGCCCGGGACCATACTGGCGGCCCGCGCCGCTTTCAACGTCGCGCCGCGCTTCCGATCCGCCCGATCTCACCGAAAAATCGGCTTTTCAACAGCGGTTGCGGCGGCCGCACCCCATCGTTATAAGGGCGCCCCTCAAGGCAGCGGAGAGTAGCTCAGCCTGGTAGAGCACCACGTTCGGGACGTGGGGGCCGGAGGTTCGAATCCTCTCTCTCCGACCATTGTTAACGCGCTCCGGCCGTATGGCCTGCGGGTACATTCACCTGATACTTTTCGCGCGTGAACACATCCGATCCCTTCGCGCAGGCGCGGGCGCTTGAAGCCGGCGGCCGTTATCTTGAGGCACGCGATATCCTGTCGCGCCTCACCGATCAGGACGATGCGGCGGCCCTGACAGCGCTCGGCAAAAGCCTGCTGTTTCACCCACCGATCGATTTTGAGCGCGGCATCGGCCTCATCACCCGGGCAACGCAGGCGCACAACGCCGAAGCGCTCCAATTGTGCGCGGTGATGTCCGCACAGGGAGCCGGCCTGCAACAGGATTGGGGAGCGGCACTCGGCTATCTGGAAGCCAGCGCGGTACAAGGGCTGGAGGCGGCTCAGAGCGAACTGCGCCTGCTCGCTTCGATGGAGGGCGACGACTGGAAGCGTTTGCGGGACAGCGTCGATCTTCCCGCGCTACTCGCACCGGGGCGTATGCAACTCGTGCATACGCGCCCACGTGTCGCCGTGGTCGAGAAGTTCCTGTCACCGGCATTCTGCGACTGGCTGATCGCCCGTGCGAAGCCCAAGATCGCGCCTGCGCAGATGATCGACGAGGAAGGCGTTCACTACGTCAGCAGCCAGCGCAACAACAGCTGGGCCTATTTCGGCCTGAGCGAGTTGGATGTCGCGTTTGTCATCGTCCGCGCCCGCATTGCTGCGCTGACCGGTCTGCCGGTTGGCGGATTCGAGAAAACACAGATCCTGCACTATGCACCGGGTCAGCGCTTTATCGCGCATCACGATTTCTTCGACCCGAACCTTCCGGCGCAGCGCAGCATGATAGAAAAAGGGGGACAGCGTGTCGTCACATTCCTCATCTATCTGAACGATGGATTTGACGGCGCCGAGACCGGCTTTATGGAGCTCAACTGGCGCTATCGCGGCAACAAGGGCGATGCGATCCTGTTCCGCAATGTGGACAGCACCGGGGCGCCCGACCCCACCACGCTGCACGCAGGACTGGCGCCGACACGCGGCGAGAAATGGCTCCTGTCGCAATGGATCAGGATGCCGCCTTCAGCAGGTCCTGCGCGAAATTCGTGAGCGTATCGTCCCGCGCGCCCATGATCACAATGCGGTCGCCAGGTTTTGCGAATTCGAGAAGCTTCTCACCGCAGGCCGCGCGATCGGCGAGCGCCAGCGCGTTGCGGCCACTGGCGCGAATGCCAGCGACAATATCCTCACTCGACACTTCGCGCGTTGTCGTGCCGCCAAAATAGACCGGCTCCGGCATCAGCAGCACATCATCCTTCGCGAGACCGCTTGCGAAGCCGTCAATGAACTCCGTCCGCATCTTCTTAAGCGGGCTGAAGCCATGCGGCTGGAACATGATAAGCAGCCGTCCTGGAAAATCGTGCAAGGTCGAAAGCGTGGCGGCGATCTTGTCCGGATTGTGCGCGAAATCGTCGATGATCGTGATGCCGTTCGCAGAGCCCACGACTTCCAGCCTACGCCGCACGCCGCGGAATTCTGCGATGGCCGGCACGGATTCCGTGAGCGGTACACCGGCCGCTTCCGCCGCCGCCAAAGCGGCGAGCGCATTCGAGACATTGTGACGGCCAGGTACTTTCAAGTGCACACGCCATGTGGCGTCATGCGCGGCGAGATCGAAAGCGATACCATCCGGGGCGGGTTTGATGCTGCTCGCAAACAGATCGGCTGACTTATCGACAAGGCTGTATGTGACCGCTTTGTTAGCCCCGGGCAACAACGCGACTGTCTCGTCATCGTCGAGATTGAGCACCGCGACCTTCGCCTTGGCGGCATAATCCCGGAACAGCGTGCGCAACTCGTCCATGCTCTTGTGGTCGAGCGAAATGTTGTTCACCACCGCGATGGTCGGGATATAACGCGCAATGGACCCGTCGCTTTCGTCCACTTCGCTGACGAAGATGCCGCTTCCGCCCACAAGCGAGGACGCGAATGGCACATCGGGCGATGCGAAATTCGTCATCACCGCGCCATTCATCACGGTCGGGTCGCGGCCTGTGGCTTTCAGAATCCAACCAATCACGCCGGTGGTCGTGGATTTGCCGCTGGTACCCGCCACGCCGATGCTGACCGGCGCTTCGTTGAAAAGATCGGAGAGCAGTTCCGCGCGGCCCAACCGCATCGCGCCAACCCGCTTCGTGGCGACGATGTCAGGCACAGAGTCCTCCACCGCCGCCGAGGCAACAACGATCTGGCGCGCGTCGGTGACACCGCTGCCGTCCTGCGCGAACAGCGCGATGCCCTGACTTTTGAGGAATTCGAATTTCGGCGCGGTACGACCCTGATCGAGCGCGCGGTCGGAGCCCGCGACCACAACGCCTTTCGCGCGCATGATGAGCGCAAGCGGTAGCATGCCGCTTCCGCCGATGCCGCAGAAGAAATAAGGCCTGTTTTGATCCATCGCCGGACGCTATAAGCGGCATTGCCGCATGACAAGCAAGACCAACATCGCCATCGTCGCGCCCGCGTCGCGGATCACGCCCGAACTGGCGGAGCATGTTCGCGCGATTGCAGAAAGACTCTACGGGGAGCGCACGGCGCTGCATTTTCACCCGCAGTGTTTTCTCTCCGGCGGTCATTTCGCGGGGACCGATACCGAACGCGCAGATGCCCTGATAGAGGTCGCGAACGATCCGCGCTTTGATGCGGTGTGGTTCGCGCGCGGCGGCTATGGCTCTGGGCGCATCGCCGACAAGGTCATCCAAAATCTGAAGCGCTCAGCGTGGGACAAGCTCTATATAGGCTACAGCGATCTCGGCTATCTGCTGGCCGGGCTCTACAAAGAAGGCCTGTCGGTCGCGCACGGCCCGATGCCAGCCGACCTCCGCCGCGACAATGGTGCCATGACCGTGGCCCGCGCGCTCAAATATCTTCTGGAGCGCGCGCCGGACACGCTCGAGCCAAGCGTGTCGGCGGATCATCCCTCCGCTGCGTTCAACATCACGGTACTCAATCACATCCTCGGCACCATGCTGGAGCCCGACCTTTCCGATCATGTGCTGATGCTGGAGGATGTGTCGGAGCATATGTACCGCATCGACCGCTCGCTCCATCACATCACGTCGTTCGCGTCGATCCGGCGCGTGATAGGTATCAGGCTCGGCCGCGTCAGCGACGTCCCGCCGAACGATCCCGACTTCGGACTCGATGAAGAAACGGTTATGAAGCACTGGTGCACCGTGTCCGGCATCCCTTATCTCGGCCGCGCGGATATCGGGCACGATATCGAGAACAAGGTGGTTCCGTTCGGTAGACTGTGAGGCGACGATGCTGAGCTTTCGCACCCATGTTATCGTCTGCGTCGCGTTGTTCGCAGCGCTGTTCGGAATCCCGATCATCGGCAACATCGTACAGGCGATGGCGACCACAACACTGCCTCAGGGCCTCCAGCTGCCGTTCATAGTCGGTTACATGATCCTGTTTCTGGCATTCGGGCTGTCGGCAATCCCGGTTATGGTGATGATCGTCGTGCGCAACCAAATCAAACTCGGTAACGACAAGGTCGAACCAATTGCGACTCTTGTACGCAATCAGAACAGGATTATCTGGGCCATGTGGATTCTGATTCTGGCCGGTGCTGCGGTTGCCTTGCCTGCGATGATCCAGAGCGGCTTTTTCACGCCGCAAAATCCGTGAAGATCGATGGCGTCATTCTAGCCGGCGGCGCAAGCAACCGAATGGGTGCGGCGAAAGCGTTTCTGCCATTCCAAGGCAAAACGCTGATTGAAACCGTAGTCGCGCGCGCAGCGCCGCAGGTACGGACGCTGGCGATCAATGCCGCAAGCGAGCATGTAGACGGTTATCGCGCGCGCTTCGCGCAAACCGTCCTCCCCGATCTCTATAAGGAGAGGCTCGGGCCTCTTTGTGGGATCATCACAGGCCTGACATGGTGCGAGGCGGACTGGCTTGCGACGTTTCCTTGTGACACGCCGTTCCTGCCGCACGATCTGGTGGCGCAACTTGCAAGGCAAGGCGCCGACAAACCCGTCGTCGCGAAAGGCGCGCAGGTCTGTGGTTTGTGGCCGAAATCATGTCTCACACGACTTAAGAAAGCTCTGGAAAGCGGCGTACTACGCAGCGTGCTCAGCGCTGTCGAGGCGTTGG
>CAZCJI010000012.1:0-17497 GCA_964498625.1 uncultured Rhizobium sp. | reverse complement strand
TCTTGTTGACGGCGACGAAGTTCCCGTTCGTCACTTCGGCGCGATTCTCTCGATGGCACAATGGCGCGCGCTTGCGGATCGTCTGAAGGAAACAAATGTGCGCTTCATGATCGAGCCCGATATTCGATTTGAAGGCGAGCCGGGCGAGCAGGCAACATTCTTCATTCTGGATCCGAGCGGCAATGCGCTCGAATTCAAGGCCTTCGACGACGACAGCAGGATTTTCGCAACATGAGATCGGCACGCATCGCACAGATTCTGGGAGTCATCGCGCTTTCGCTCATTCTCGGCGCGCTTGGCTTTCAATACATCGCACATTTCCCGCCCTGTGAGATGTGTCACTGGCAGCGTTGGCCTTTGATCGCAGCCGCTGTCGTGGGGCTTCTTGGTCCGATGGTTGTCAAAGGCGACTCGCGTTGGCTCGCCTTCGTGACGATCCTGCTGGTCGCAATCAGTGGCGGCATTGGTTTCTATCAGGCCGGTGTCGAATGGCATTTCTTCCCCGGGCCCGAGGCCTGCACCGGCACGCGGTTTGTTTTTCACGGATTGGACAATCTCAATGAACCCGGCGCGGTGCGTTGCGACGTCGCCGCGTGGCGGTTCATGATGATCTCGCTCGCGGGCTGGAATGCCATCATCTCGCTGGGTTCGGCGTTCACCGGTCTGGTGATGCTGTTGAGAAAGAAATGACGCGCAAACCCCGCCCGCTCTCGCCCGGAACGCCTGCGACCGATGACGTCGCGGCGATGATCCGCGTCGATCATGCGGGCGAATACGGCGCGGTGCGCATCTATGAAGGCCAGCTCGCGGTGCTGGGCGATCGCCCTGCCGGCGACACGATCCGCCGGATGGCCGCGGAAGAACAGCGGCATCTCGAAACCTTCGACCGTCTTATCAACGAACGTCGCGTGCGGCCGACGGCTCTGGAGCCGGTGTGGCGCGTCGCCGGATTCGCGCTGGGCGCCGCCACCGCATTGATGGGAGAGAAGGCGGCCATGGCCTGCACGGCTGCGGTCGAGGAAGTGATTGACGATCACTATGCGCGTCAGATCGAAAAACTCGATTCCGATCCCGAATTGAAAGCGACGGTCGCCGATTTCCGCGCCGACGAGATCTCCCATCGCGACGAAGCGCTCGCGCAGGGCGCGGAGCAGGCACCTGGTTATCGTCTGCTCAGTGAAACCATCAAGGCGGGTTGCCGTCTCGCGATCGCGCTTTCGACGCGTCTGTGATTCCGGTGAGCTTTTATTCCGTCATCCTGAGGCGCACGCCCGCGACGCTTCGAGGCTCGCTACGCTCGCACCTCAGCATGACGCGGGCGGGCCTCGAAGGATGAGCGAAGCCACATCGCAAGACGACCGTCACGTTCTTTTAGCTGGCGCCGCCAATCCGCGCCGCGCCAAAGAGACGGATGCGCGAGCGCTTGCGCGTCTTCTGGCGGCATCGTTCCAGACCGATCCGGTGTTCGACTGGATCGCGCGTCCGGGCCCGCGCCGCGCGGTGGTGATGGAGGAATTTTTCTTCTGGCTGCTGCGAACGCGCGCAATTCCGTTCGGCGAAGTGTGGACGAGCGAAGGCGTGGCCGCGGTGTGGATACCGCCCGATGCGCCTGCGAGCCCCGGCGGCTTCGTCGAACAGTTGCGGTTGCTGCCGCTGTTTTTCAGGCTTTGCGGCCTGCCGCGACTGGCGCGGGGCGCCGCGATCGGCGATGCCATGGAAAAACATCATCCGCGCGAAAGCCATTTCTATCTGGCTTTCGTTGCTGTCGCGCCGCGGTTTCAGGGCATGGGCCTTGGCGGCGCGATTCTCGACGCCACGCTCAGGCACGCCGACGAAAATCGCTGGGCCTGCTATCTGGAAAATTCCAATTCCCGAAACACCCGGCTTTATGAGCGGCTCGGTTTCATGACGCGCAAGAACATCGCGCCCGCCGGCGCGCCGCCGATGATGGCGATGTGGCGGCCGGCGAAACTCGCCGCCGAATAGGCCTTAAAGCGTCCTGGCGGACAGCGTATCGCACTGATCCATGTCGCCGCTGTCGAGGCCGCGTTTGAACCAGCGCATGCGTTGCGCGCTCGTGCCGTGGGTGAAGGAATCCGGCACGGCAACGCCTTGGGCCTGTTTCTGCAGTGTGTCGTCGCCGACGGCGTTCGCGGCTTTCAAACCGCCTTCGACGTCGCCGTTCTGCAAAATGCTGAACTGCGCGTTGGCGTGGTTGGCCCACACACCCGCATAGCAATCCGCCTGCAGTTCGATGCGCACCGATCCGCCTTCGGAGCCAGTGGAGCGATCGGTATCGTTCATCGTGCCCATCAGGGTCTGGATGTGATGGCCGTACTCGTGCGCGATGACATAGGCCTGCGCGAACTGTCCCGGTGCGCCGAAACGATCCGACAGCTCGTTGAAGAAGGAGAGATCGAGATAGATGTGGTTGTCTTCCGGGCAATAGAACGGTCCCGCCGATGTCGTGCCTGTGCCGCAACCCGTCGGCGTCGCGTTGTCGTAGACCGTGAGCGTTGCCGGCGAAAAACTCACGCCCTTCGCGCGCAGGATCGGCGTCCACACATCTTCGGCGGAACCCACGATCTTGCGCGAGAACGCATAGGCCGCATCGTCCGCCCGCGGTGCGCCGTTCGTCTGCTGCTGCGCAGGCGTTCCGGTATCGGCACCGTTCAGGAACTGGGTGGGATCGACGCCCAGGAAATAGCTGATGATGAGCACGGCGAGCAGGCCGCCGCCGCCCAGCGCGACGTGGCCGCCGCCAATGCCGCGGCGGTCTTCCACGTTGCCGGTTTCACGCAGATCGTCGAGACGCATGATCGATTCCCCAAATTCGCTCTCGCCAAACGCGCAACAGCGGGCGAAAGCCTCAGTTTTTCAACAACCCAAGCCGCACCAAACTCTCCGCCGTCGCGACCACGCATTCCTCGTTGGAGCGCGGCGCCCAGCCGAGCATACGTTTCGCCTTCGCGTTGGTGCACGATTTCTTTTTCCCCAGTTCGGGGGTGACGGAGCGGATTTCCGCATCGGTCAGCGCCACCAGCCGCACCACCCAGTTGGGCAGCTCGCGCGTCGGCACCTTCTTCGCTGCGTCGCCCATCTTCGCGCGCAGGATCAGCGCCATGTCGCGGATCGACATCGTCTCGCCGGCCACCGCCAGGAATCGTTCGCCCTTCGCCGCCGGGTTCGTCATGCAGCGCAGGTGCAGGTCTGCGACATCGCGCACATCGACGCCCGCGAAATACAGCTTCGGCAGGCCCGGCATCGACCCGTCCATTAACCGCTGCACAAGTAGGATGGAGGTCGAATAATCCGGCCCCAAGACCGGCCCGAACACGCCGACGGGATTGACGACTGCAAGCTCAATCTTGCCGTTCTCCTTCGCCACAAAATCCCACGCCGCGCGCTCCGCGATGGTCTTGGATTTGGTGTAGGGCGTCAGGCCTTTGCCACCCAAGTTCGTCCAGTTCGTCTCGTCGAAGACCTGGTTGATGTCCTGGCCATAGCCGATGGCCGCGAACGACGATGTCATCACCACGCGTTTCACGCCGGCATCGCGCGATGCACGCAGCACGCGTAGCGCACCCTCGCGCGCGGGCACGATCAGATCGTCCTCATGCTTCGGGATGCTCGCCGGAAACGGCGAGGCGACGTGATGCACGAACGCGCAGCCGTCCACGGCCTCGCGCCAGCCCGCGTCGTCGTTCAGATCGGCGGCAAAGAATTTCAGTCTGTCGCCCGGCTCCACCCCGCCCTGTTTCAACAGCGCGCGCACTTCGCCCTCGCGGTTCAGATTGCGCACCGTCGTGCGAACGTCGTGCCCCTGCGCCAGCAATTGCAGGATTGTGTGGCTGCCGATGAACCCGGAGCCGCCGGTGACAAGAACTGTGGTCATGATTGGACTCTCTAAAATCAAGCGGCTTTGATCAACGGGATCGCACTAACGTCTACTGCTCGCGTGGCATGCCAGGCATCGTATTCCGCCTGCATCCTCAGCCAGGGCTGAGGGCCGTCACCAAACGCCTTGCCCAGCCGCACCGCGACTTCCGGCGAAACAGGCTTCTTCTCGCTCAGGAGGTCGTAGAGGTGTTGACGCGAAATACCCAAAGCATTTGCCAGCTCGGACTTGCCGACCTTGATAGTCGGCAGGATGTCTTCCCGGATCAGAGCGCCGGGATGTGTGGGGCACCTGCTGGCGGCGCGCTTGGCAACATATTCGGCCATTTTGGTTCTCCTCAGTGGTACTGCTCGAAATCGACCCTTAAGGCATCGCCATCCTTGAATTCGAAGGTGATGCACCACGGGCCGTTGACGTGGACGGTGTAGCGCTTTGGGTTGAAGCCCGTCAGCGAATGGAAATCGAAACCCGGCAAGTTCATGTCTTCCGGCTTTGTCGCGACGTTCAATCGGTCCAGACGGCGAAGGATGCGATCTTGCATCTGCGCCGCGATCTTGGCGGTCCTGCCCTTGTTCCAGAGTTCGGCAAGCGCCTTGCTTTTGAACGTCCTGATCACACGGAAGAATGTAAGCAATACGCTTACCAATGTCAACAGGTAGCTTACATGCGCCTTGGTCAGCCCTCGTCATCAGGTAAATCAATTACCTGATGCAGGTTTGTCACTCGATAGGCGATAGGATTGCCGTTTTTGGTTTCGACGTTCACGTCGACGACAAACCCTTTCTTATAGACACTTTCATCGTCACGGATTTCAAATTTGATACGTTCTTCGGCTAGCGCTGAAGCATATATAAGTGGGCGAGGTTTTGGCCCTAGCGCTTCAATCATGACGAGTTCGCCAGATCGTCGCCCCGGTTCGGTAGTGCGAATGTCCGAACGAACGAAAGTCATCAAAACCCGCTCGTGATCCGCAGACGACGCCCCTTCAATCTCCTGCTTATGGTTTTCGATTTCTCTCTCTGCTTGCCGCGCCTGTTGAGTATTGAATTTGAACGCAGCCTTCACCTTGCGCTCGCCCTCTTCAAAATAAGCTGCTTCAAGTGTCAGCGAACCTTTTGGATCGTTCGCTATTGCTGCCAGAGCGTTATGGATATCGCGATGGTCGTTCTTTGTTGCTGTTGGCTCTCGACCGCCTTTGGTGACGTAACGTCCGAGGCGTCCTCCGTAGCGCTTTACAAAGTCTTCGAGCGTAAGGATTCCCTCCATACCCTCGATGAGCTTGCCTATCCCGTCCAAAAGGTAGGCGACAATCGAGCCCTCTTTGACTTCGGCAACATAAATCGTGCCGCGCTCTTCGGCCTCGGGTGCGACCGACTTGATATACTTCTCGTATTGATTTGCGAGAGATGTGAAAGCCGACACGAAATCGCCCAGCTCGATCGGCTGGCTCGTGTCTAATATCAGCGTCAGATGCGCTGGATGCCCCCTCATAAATTCAGCATAGGTTGTGTGTCTCACAGAGTCACCTATTGAGGGCGTTTAGTCCTGGCTTGGATAGCCTTTCGATCAACAAGGGTCGCTCTGACAGATTGTCAGAAATAAATCCTCAGATAGGACTTAAAGTTATATTTTTGATCCCTATTTGTTCCTCATGTCGTTCGAGGATTCAAGTGAAATGGAATTGTAGCGATACCGCGGGACCATACAGGACAGGGTGCAAGCTCGCGTGCGCCTGCGCGTGGTGGAGGAGAAAAGCGTCTTGCGCGGCCCGGCCGGCGAACGTTTCCGGACCGCCGCGCAACGTCCGAGGGGAAGCAAAGGTGCGCCGCTTATCCGCCTCGAAACGGATGTTGCCCAGCCGTCGCTCGCAAAGCGAGAGAAGGCTGCCCGCTGCGTAGCCCGAAGGGCGAAGCCGGGCGCTCTATCCGCGAGCTACGGCTGGCAAGCCGCCGAATCCGAGCTGGCGCATTCATGGCAAGAAAAAAGAAGCCGTGCGCTCGAAATGCGAAGCGCCCTTTGGTGCGAGCGGAGCGAGCCTCGAAGGACTAGGGCTCCAGCTCGCTGTCCCAATAGAGATAGTCGGCCCAGGAATCGTGAAGGTAGTTCGGCGGAAAACGGCGGCCGTTGCTGCGCAATTCGTTCACGGTCGGGCGATGTGGCGCATGACGCGGGTGCATCTTGGCGTGCTGCGGAAGCTTTCCGCCCTTCATCAAATTGCACGGCGCGCAGGCGGTGACGACGTTCTCCCAGGTCGTGCGTCCGCCGCGCGAGCGCGGGATGACATGATCGAACGTCAGATCGTCGTCGAAGCCGCAATACTGGCACTCGAAGCGGTCGCGCAGGAACAGGTTGAACCGGGTGAACGCCGGATTGCGCGCGGGCTTCACGTAGCTCTTGAGCGAGACGACCGAGGGCAGGCGCATCTCGAAGCTCGGCGAATGGATCACACGATCGTATTCTTCGAGGATGTTCACCCGCTCCAGGAAAACCGCCTTGATCGCGTCCTGCCAGGACCACAGCGACAAGGGAAAATAAGAGAGCGGCCGGTGATCGGCATTGAGCACCAGCGCCGGGCAATTGTTCGGCGAACGCGCAGCGGCTAGCACGACGACACCCTACAGAAGACGCTTTCCTCCTCGATTGGCGCGAACCTTACGGGCAAGGGACGATCCTGCCAAGCCGAGCTTAAGCGATTCGAGATGACGGAAAAGCGACGCTCAAGACACCGCACAGCTTATTTCCGCGCTGTGGCGTTTCAGCATCCCGCGAAAGGCCATCGTCAGGTGCAGACCGCCAAGCTCCAGCCCGGCTTCATCGATGGAATGTCCGACCCCGGACGATATGTGCCATTGCACGGCGGCACCCGCTTGACCAAGACGCATGGCCGCGTCGAACACGGCGCCCGGCGGGATCATCGGGTCCTGATCGCCATGCACCAGAAGGATTGGCGGCGTATCTGCGCCGAGCGCCGGCGGCGTGGTCGCGAGCATTCCGGAGAAGCCCACGATCGCTGCGGGCTTGTTGGGCCGGTTGAGCCCGACATGCAGCGACATCATCGTGCCCTGGCTGAAACCCACCAGCGCGAGGCGATCGTCGCTCAGTTCGAGACGCTTCAACTCGGAATCGAGGAATTCGTTCAACACCGGCGCCGCGCGTTCGACGCCTTTGGCCATCTCGTCCGGCTCGAGGCGCGTGATCGGAAACCACTGATAGCCCATCGGTGCGCCCGCGCATGGTTCCGGCGCATTCGGCGCGACGAAAGCTGCGGTCGGAAGCATCCGCTGCCAATGCGGCGCAAGACCGATGAGATCGTTGCCGTCCGCGCCATAACCGTGGCACAGCACCACCAGATGCGTGGCGTTGCCGCGTGCAGGCGGCAATCTCGGACCGGTGAGCGGACGGAGCGCCATCAGGATTTCTTCTTCTTTGCTTTTGCCGCGCGCGCCGCTTTGGCCTTCGCTTCGGCTTCTCTCTTCTCGCGACGGATGCCGTCTTCGTGGATCCAGAACATCCGCGCCACGACGGTCCGGTATGGCCGCCAGTCTTTCGACAGCTTCTCCATCTGCTTCTCATTCGGCCGCTTGCGCAAACTGAACGCGCGATGGATCGCGGCCTGTAACCCGACATCGGCGACGGGCCAGATATCAGCGCGGCCAAGCGACGACATCAGATAGATGTCCGCGGTCCAGGGCCCGATGCCTTTCACGGCGGTCAGATGCGCGCGCGCCTCTTCGTCATGCATGTTGCGCACGCGCTTCAGGTCGAGCGATCCTTCGACGATTGCCGACGCAATCGACTTCATGTGTTTCTGCTTAGGTCCGGATAATCCGCAGGCACGAAGGATTTCGGAATCTGTCGCAAGCAACTGTTCTGGCGTGAACGGCGTAACCCTGTCTTTCACCCGTCCGAAGATCGTGTCGGCCGCGGCGACGGAAAGCTGTTGGTTCACCACGATCGACACCAGGGCCTCGAAGCCTTCGTCGCGATGCTTGCGATGGGGCAGCGGACCGACGCGTTTCATCACAGGATGCAGCCGCTTGTCCGCCGCTCGCAGTCCGGCGATGGCTTCGTCTAAATGGGTCTGGTTTGCGATACGGTGCGGTTTCGGCATGGCGTGAAATGTGTAGTGTGCGCGCATGATTGTCACGCGCTTCGCGCCGAGTCCAACGGGCTATTTGCATCTGGGCCACGCCTATGCCGCGATCCGCGCGCATGACGCGGGTGAGCGCTTCCTGTTGCGCATCGAAGACATCGACCGCGCACGCTGTCGCCCGGAATTCGAAGAAGCGATCTATGAGGATCTGTCATGGCTCGGCCTCGATTGGGAAAAGCCGGTTCTACGCCAATCCGAACGTTCGACGGCTTATCGCGGCGCACTCGCGCGGCTGGATGCGGACGGCTTGCTCTATCCCTGCTTCTGCACCCGCAAGGAAATCACCGATGAGATCGCGCGCGCAGTCTCTGCGCCGCACGGCGCCGAAGGCCCACTCTATCCGGGCACCTGTCGGAATCTGTCAGCAGCAGCGCGCCGCGAAAAGATCGCAGCTGGCATTCCGTATGCGCTGCGTCTCGACGCGTTCAAAGCTGCGGCAAAAGCCGGTCCCCTGACATTTCAGGAGAATGGTCGAGGCCAGAACGGCGAGCACGGCACGATCATCGCCAATCCCGTATCGCTCGGTGATGTCGTACTGGCGCGAAAAGACATGCCAGCGGCCTATCATCTCGCTGTTGTCGTCGATGACGCTTTCCAGGGTGTGACGCTGGTTACCCGCGGCAAAGATCTTTTCGCGGCAACCCATGTGCAGCGGCTGTTGCAAGCGTTGCTAAGCCTGCCCGAACCGGCTTACGCGCATCATCGGCTCATTCTCGATGTGCAGGGCAAGAAATTCTCAAAACGCGATGCGGCAGTGACTTTGCGCGCGTTGAGCGCGATGGGCGAAACACCGGCCAGCCTTCGCGCGCGTATCGTCTTGTCTTAAACGGCGTGCACGAGGGGCGGCAGCGTCAAACACAACGCAATCAGAAAACCGATCGCGACGTCCCTGAAGGTCAGAGCGGGCGTCATGCCGGCACCATGGGGCGCACGCTGCGGCGGCGCAGTGCGACCTGCGTGACGAAGATGACGCACAATGCGATAGACGCAAGCAGGAGCGCGCCCCGCACCTCGCCAACAATGGGCGCTCGCGTCCGATTGCCCGAACCGTGCAATTGCGCCGCAGCTATGGCGATAAGAAACGGCACACGCGAGAACAGCTCGTTCACCAGTCCGCCGATCAGCATGTAGTAGGTGATGAGCATCGAGACCGGATGCACATAGGCCCAGATCGCGCGGCGCTGATGCAAGGCCGCATACCAGCCAAGCATCAGGAAGAACAACGTGAATACCGATTCCCAATGGAAGAGGCCGAACCTGTTTGGGCCGGCCTCGAAGGGTACGAAACGCACGATGTCGAAGCGAAAGAGGCCGAAGCTCACGACGTTCATGGCAATCATCATGTAGACATACCAGCGCCCCGCGAATCTATGCCACGGCCCTCCTTTCGGTCCGAAGATCAGCACCGCTCCGATTGGGATCGCGGCGGTCGCGGCCAGTGTGTGTATCCAGCCAATGATCGAAACGTCGCTCATGTTCATGGCTGTGTCTCCGGTGCTGCGTCGAGAATGTCGCGCAAATAAGCGACATAGTCTTCAAACGCGCGCCGGCCTTTTTTGCTTAGGCGGATGCGTGTGCGCGGCTTTTTGCCGACGAAGTCCTTTTCAACTTCGGCGTAACCGGCCTCCTCCAGCGTCGTGATATGCGCGCCGAGATTGCCTTCCGTCGCACCGACAATGGATTTGAGGCGAACGAACTCCAGCGCATCGCCGCCGGGCAGGACTTTGAGCGCCGCCATGATTTTGAGACGTACGGGCTGATGGATGATCGCGTCGGGTTGCTCCATGACTCAGGCGCTCCTCAGCCACAAGCCGCCCAGGATCAATCCGCCACCGCCGACGACCGCCATCCAGAGTTCGAACATCTCCCGGAAATGAAAGAAGCCGACGAGCGTGAGTACCAGCAGTGCCACACCCAGGAAAAGCATCCGCAGCCCTCGCGTCCAGATTCCGATGAGTGCGTAGTAGAGAGAAACGAGTATTGGGAAAAAGGCGCCGAATTGGTCGGTCGTTTTCGGCGGAATGATCAGGAAAATCGCCGTCACGAACATGAATATCGCGAGAAATGTCGCGCCGTAGCGCCAGTCGAAGCCGGCCGGTTTCGTGCGCGACATACGCCAGCCCACCAAGAAGCTTCCTGCCGTGCCGCCGAGTGTCAGGATGGGCCACAGCGGATCCCAGGCGACTTTCGCCGCCATCGCCCCATAGCCAATCAACCAGACCAGACCCCACAAGATCAGGTGGGGAGAGGACATGCGGTATCCGAGCGCGGCTGTACTGCGCCGCGATGCCTGTTCGACATCGCGCAAGGCGCCTTCGGCTTCTTCGCGAGAAATGGACATGCGGCTCTCCGTATAGATTACTCTGTCATATAGAGTTGTCTACAAAGAACTACAAGTCGCCCGGACTAGAAATTCTATAGATGGAATTTCAATGACTTACCGGTCTACCAGTCGTTCAGGCCAAGAAAGCGACTGAAACCAGCCTGCTCGGCCCAGCGGCCCCACTGCGCCCGCAGACGCATGGTCTCGGACGGGCTTCGCGTGCCCTGGCCGACGCCCAGAATCTGCAATTCCGCGCATCCCCGAAAGGGATGTCCGTCCGGCAGCGGCAGGCGCGAATCCTCGCGATCGAGCCGCGCATATTCAGAATCCTCGATGCCGTCGGAGGCCAGCATCACCGTCGTCGGCATGCCGGAGCAGCCGATGCTCAGAACACTGTTATCGAGAAAGGCAACGATGTTGGTGTTGTTCTGCGCCACCCATTTGCCGCGCTCCACCAGCATAGGCGTGCCGGAAATCAGTTTCTGGATTTCCGCTGCAACGGCTTCAGGCCGCGCGCGGGTGGAAATCGTTGTGTCGAACGCGAAGGTGTTCGACGTGGCGTCGAAATTGCCGAAGGTTCGCACATGCACTTCGGACGCGAAGCCAAGCGAGCGTACCTCGCTCGCGACGCGTTGCCCAACCTTCTCTGCAAAGGGCGGATTGTCGATCAAAGGATTGGATTTCGAAAGATCGATTCCGATGATGATGCGGCGGGGTGCGACCGCTACCTGGTCGCCAGCCTCAGCAACTCGGAGATAGGCGTTTGCACTCTTCGCTGCGTCCACGGCCATCACGCCGCCGCCCAGAAGCCCGACCGCGGTCGCCGCAGCCAGCAGGGTGCTCGGGGCGTTCATCGCGCTTACGCCTCTTTCAGGTCGGCAAGCTCCAGAAGATGGAGCTGCGCGAATTGCTGGCGACGATGTCCATAGTCACGCGCGATATGCGCATTGCGCAAATTGTTCTCCGCAGTCTGCATATAAAGCGCAGCCACAGTCGTGACGATGAAGAAGATCACACTGGCGAATGCGAGCCAGAACCAGGAATCCGCGTCGGCGAGCGATGCCTGCGACAACTTCGGGAGCCCAAGCGAGAAGCCCTCGTTTGTACCCGCTTCCATTGTGTGGACGGCGGGTTGCGCCACGGGCGCGCTGTCCGCCGCGTTCGTGTTGGCGAACAGCTGATCGATGGAGTTGCCGTTCGATGTCGTGGAGTCGATGTGCTGTTCGTGGGTGGCCGAGGTCGCGCCCGCCATATTGTTGTAGGCGACGAGATAACCAAGGCAGCCGATCATCACCAACGCAAACACAAAAGCGGTCGTGATCATGGCGTTGCGGCCATAAACACCCGTGATCTTCAGCATGAAATGCACGATCAGCACGGCGAAGAGAACCTGAAGGCTCTTGAAGATGACGGAGCTCTGCAGGCTCGCGGGAACGACCATGAACTCGTTCGACAATGCGCGCGTCCAGACGTCGCCGCGGATAATCTGATAGTCCACGAACATGGCGAGCAACGCCACGCCAACTGCGACAACGATTGCGGCGATATAAAGCGGACGATAGTGGGCGACCTGACGGCTCTTCTCCATGTTGCGGGCGATGATGTCGGTATCGGTGCGGTCGCGTTCGTTCAGCGGCCCGTCGATCTCCTCGTCGTCCTCTTCCTCTTTCTTTCCGAAGGACAGGATGCCTGCGACCACATTGCGCTTTTTGTGGCGATGCGCCGCGACTTTTTCGCCGCGCTTCACCCAATCCGGCCCCCAGGTCGGTTGATCGACGGGTGTTTTTAGCCGCTCGACCAGTTGTGCCTTCATGCGGGCCCGCACCGCTGGCGTCATCGCCTGTACCTTGGCGAGAGATTGCGCTTCGTTGTCGAACTGCTCGGGTGTCAATCCGTGAAACAGGTCCCGGGACAATGCCGAGCGCTGCGGCGCGGTTTGCAAGTCTTCCCTGGGTGTGTAGTAGGCGATCATGAATTCCCCCGATCCGTTTTCGTGGCCCCGGAAAACAGAGTTAACGAAAAGTTGATAGCCAAAAAACGGTAGGATTGCGGCAAGCTCGCCACAATTGAAACGGGAGGATCTCTTGAGGCGCGTTCTTCTGACGGCAGTAATGGCGATCCTTCTGCCGGTGCTTGCCTATGCCGGTACCAACGAGGACATCCTCGCGACCGACAATGCGTTTTCGGCGCTTTCCGTCGCCAAAGGCAGCAACGCCGCCTTCCTGACTTATATGGCGGACGATGTCCGGATTTTCGGCACCGGAAATGAACCTCCGATCTACGGCAAGGCCGCTGCAACGAAGCGTTTTCAGACCAGCGGCAATGGCGATCCGAAATTGAACGTTCTCTCCTGGATTCCGGACCACGCGGATGTGTCCGGCGACGGAACTCTTGGCTATAGTGACGGTCATTGGCTCTTCGAGGGTGCGCCAGATGCAAAGGGCAACAAGCTCCGCCTCACCGGTCATTATGTAACGGTGTGGCGCAAGACCGAGGGCGGATGGAAGTTCATCGCCGACATGGGCACGACCGATCCGGCGCCCGCGAAGTGATCAGGACGGTGTCGCCAACCCAATGATCACATGCATGATCTGGTTGATGTCGTAGTCCTTTGGGCTGAACACCGCGGCGACGCCGGCTTCTTTTAGCGCGGCCTCGTCGTCGGGGGGGATGATGCCGCCGGCGACGACCTTCACGTCGGACAGGCCCGCTGACTTCAGCTTTGTCACCACTTCGCGCGCCAGCGGTACATGGCTTCCCGAAAGAATCGAAAGCCCTATTAGATGGGGCTTTGACGCGCGCGCCTGCGCTACGATCTCGTCGGGCGAGAAGCGGATGCCGTCATAGACCACGCTCATGCCGGCATCGCGCGCACGGATGGCGATCTGCTCGGCACCGTTGGAATGGCCGTCGAGACCGGGCTTTGCGACAAGGAACGTGAGCCTGCGGCCCAATCGTTTCGACGCCGCGTCCACTTCCTCGCGCAACACGCCGATGCGTTCGTCGTTGCGCGTGGGACCGGACGCCGCCACGCCGGTCGGGGCGCGGTATTCGCCGAACACGTTACGCAGGCATGCCGCCCATTCGCCGGTGGTCACGCCTGCTTTCGCGCAGGCGATAGACGGCAGCATCAGATTGGTGTCGCTTCGCGCCGCGCGTTCCAATTCGCGAAGCGTGGTTGCCACTGCGGCGCTGTCGCGGTTCGAACGCCACATGTCGAGATTTGCGATCTGATCTTTTTCAGCGGACGCATCGACAACGACGAACTGGCCTTCGCCTGCGGTCAGTGGCGACTGTTCGGTTTCCTGATAGGCATTGACGCCCACGCGGATGTCTTCGCCACGCTCGATCGCTTCGACGCGCGCCGCGTTAGAGGTGACGAGCCGTTCCTTCATGTATTCGAGCGAAGACTGCGAAGACGCACCGCCCATCTCCGCGATGCGTTGCATTTCGAGTCGAATTTGGCCGATCAGCTGATCGACCTTGGCTTCGATCACCTTCGAGCCGTCGAAGATATCGCCATATTCCAGCATGTCGGTTTCGTAGGCGCCGATCTGCTGCAGGCGCAGAGACCATTGCTGGTCCCAAGGCCGCGGCAGGCCGAGCGCTTCGTTCCAGGCTGGAAGCTGCACAGCGCGGGCGCGCGCATTCCTGGAAAGCGTCACGCCCAGCATCCCGAACAGCACGCGATAGACGTTGTTTTCCGGCTGCTGCTCGGTCAGGCCCAGCGAATTCACCTGCACGCCATAGCGGAACAGACGAAGTTTCGGATCGGTGACACCGTAGCGATCGCGGGTGATCTCATCCCACAAAGCGCCCATCGCGCGCAGCTTGCAGATCTCGGTGATGAACTTCACGCCGCTGTTGACGAAAAAAGACATCCGGCCGACCGCCTTGGGGAATTCCTCCGGTGGGATCGCGCCGCGCGCTTTGCACGCATCAAGCGTTGAGACGGCGGTCGCGAGCGCAAAGGCCGCTTCTTCGACGGCATCGGCGCCCGCTTCCTGGAGATGATAGGAGCACAGATTGATCGGATTCCATTTTGGCAATTCCGCCGTGGTGAACGCGATCGTGTCCGTCGTCAGGCGCATCGCGGGTTTGGGCGGAAAGATATAGGTGCCGCGCGCGAGATATTCCTTGATGATGTCGTTCTGCGTCGTGCCCGTGAGCGACGAACGCCGCGCCCCTTGCTCATCGGCGACGGCAACATACAGCGCCAGCAGCCAGGCCGCCGGCGCGTTGATCGTCATCGACGTATTCATCCTGTCGAGCGGGATGCCGTCGAACAGCGCGCGCATGTCGCCGATGTGGCTGACCGGGACACCGACTTTGCCGACCTCGCCCTTGGCAAGCGGATCGTCGCTGTCGTAGCCGGTCTGGGTCGGCAGGTCGAACGCGATGGAAAGGCCGGTCTGCCCCTTTGCCAGATTGGTGCGGTAGAGCGCGTTCGAGGCCGCAGCGCTCGAATGGCCGGCATAGGTGCGGAATATCCAGGGCTTGTCGCGCGCCATGCCGAACCTTAGCCCGCTTCCGCTGCGGTGCAACATGGTGGCGGGCATAAAGTGGGTGCTATGCTGGGCGCCTTCGATCGGGAGAGTTGGCGTTGAAAAGCATCATAGTTGGCGCGGTCCTGGCTACCGCACTCGCAATACCGGCCTTCGCCAAGACGCAGGAAGACATCTGGAGGGGCGAGCTCGCCGATGCCAACAATGGCTGGGCGCATGCCCATTACGCGGTCCTCAAAATACAGGATGCCGCCTATCTCCGAGACGGCGATACCTCCACGCTCGTCGGTATCAAGGGCAAGCCTGAAAGCTACAAATGGGTGAAAGGCACGAAGGTCAAAGGCGTATTGATCGCAGGCGTTCGCAGCAGCCACCCCTTCGTGGTGATGGATAAGCATCTTTACGCCGAAGCCGATATCGGCAAGGGCATTCCGATCGACACCGATGTCGATATTCGTGGTGCGCAGACGCAGGTCAGTGCCGGCGTGATCGGCGCGCGCATCATGATATTCAACCAGCAAGCCAAACCTGCGAGGGATTTTACCGGCGTCGATTTCTATCCCTACGATCCGTCCTATCGCGTAAGCGCGGCGTTCAAGCCTGATCCTGCGCGCCCGGCGCGTGTTTTCCGTACCTCGCGCGGCACGGACAAGCAGTTCTTCCATGTTGGCGACGCGACGTTCACGCTCAAGGGAAAATCGGTCACGCTGCCGTTTTACGCGGATGACCGGAACAAGGTCACAGCGATGTCGGCATTCTTCATCGATGGGCTTACAGGCACGGAGACCTACGGTGCGGGGCGTTATGTCGACGTCGGCGACTTTGGCGCGTTCCCTCCAAAAGCGGTGACCATCGATTTCAACGAAGCGTACAATCCAAATTGCGCGCGCTCACCCTTCTTCACCTGTCCGGTCGCCACCGACGTGATTGCGTTCGCGGTAAAGGCCGGCGAACGCGATCCGCACAAGGCGCACTGATTTGGCGATGAAGCCGCGCATCCCGACGCTGGAAGACCGGCGCGAGGCGGACAAAGCGCGCGCCAAACGCTCCGCGTTGAAGGCACTTCGCAAGACGCGCAAGGCGGCAGAGATCGCCGATGTCAAACTCTCCGAATGGGAGGGCGAATTCCTGGGTTCGGTCGAGGTGCGGGTCGAACGGTATGGCCGCGCGTTTCGCGATCCCGAAAAAGGTGGCCCTGGCACTGCGCTCTCCATGTTGCAGGCGCAAAAACTCAAAGAGATCGCCGGCAAGGCAAAAGGGCAGAAATCCGGGATTCGACGCAAACCCTTCGGTTATGGCCGGTAATTATATTTCTCTGCCGGTACAATCCTGTTCATAATACGGAACATTTCTGTTGCGTTGCAGCAGAAGCCTGATGCCTACTTCGCGCGTTCTGATTTGCGTGAGCGTGGGGAGTTCCAGCATGTCCGCATCGGCCAAGCCGTCTCTTGAGGTCTACAAGGATTTGTACGAGATCGGCGAAATCCCGCCGCTCGGACACGTGCCGTCGAACATGTACGCGTGGACGATCCGCAAAGAACGTCATGGCGAGCCGGAAAAATCTTTCCAGATCGAGGTCGTCCCGACCTGGACCTTGGACAGCCACGATGTGCTCGTCCTCGTGATGGCTGCAGGCGTGAACTACAACGGTGTATGGGCGGGCTTGGGCCAACCGATTTCACCCATCGACGGTCACAAGAATCCGTATCACATCGCCGGTAGCGATGCGTCCGGCATCGTCTGGGCCGTTGGCTCGAAAGTCACGCGCTGGAAAGTCGGCGACGAAGTCGTCGTGCATTGCAATCAGGACGATGGGGACGACGAGGAATGCAACGGCGGCGATCCCATGTTCTCGCCATCGCAGCGCATCTGGGGTTACGAAACGCCGGACGGTTCGTTCGCCCAATTCGCGCGCGTGCAGGATCGTCAGCTCATGCCGCGGCCGAAACATCTCACCTGGGAAGAGGCGGCCTGCTATACGCTGACTTTGGCCACGACCTACCGCATGTTCTTCGGCCATCGTCCGCACATCCTTCGTCCGGGGCATAATGTTCTGATCTGGGGTGCGAGCGGCGGACTCGGATCGTTTGCCGTTCAGCTCTGTGCGGTGTCGGGCGCAAATGCGATCGGCGTCATCAGTGACGAGACCAAGCGCGACTTTGTTCTGTCGCTCGGCGCGAAAGGCGTGATCAACCGCAAGGATTTCAACTGCTGGGGCGCGATGCCGAAGGTCGGTTCGCCCGAATACGACGCCTGGACGAAAGAGGCGCGCAAATTCGGCAAAGCCATCTGGGACATCACCGGCAAGGGCAACGATGTCGATATGGTGTTCGAGCACCCCGGCGAATCGACGTTTCCGGTCTCATGCCTCGTCGTGAAACGTGGTGGCATGGTCGTGTTCTGCGCCGGCACCACCGGCTACAATATCACCTTTGACGCGCGCTATGTGTGGATGCGTCAGAAGCGCATCCAGGGTTCGCATTTCGCGAACCTGAAACAGGCCAGTCAGGCGAACACGCTGATGCTCGAGCGCCGACTCGATCCCTGTATGTCGGAAGTGTTCTCGTGGGTGGACATTCCGCGCGCGCATACCAAGATGTGGAAGAACGAGCATCTGC
>CAZCJI010000011.1:0-17675 GCA_964498625.1 uncultured Rhizobium sp. | reverse complement strand
TCGCTCTGCAGCTTGTTGTAGTCGATGATGGCGCAGAAATTGTCGAGCTTGTGATGCGCCGCGCACATCGCGCCCTCCCACACTTCGCCTTCCTGCAACTCGCCATCTCCCAACAGCGCGTATACGCGCGCTGATTTCTTCTGAAGCTTCAGTCCCATCGCCATGCCGAGCGCGACGGAAAAACCCTGACCGAGTGAACCGGTGCTGGTTTCGACCCAGGGCAGGTCGCCGACATGTGGGTGGCCCTGGAAGCTGCTACCGATCTTGCGCAGCGCCAACGCTTCCTGCTTGCCGCAGAATCCATGATAAGCGCCGATGGCGTAGAGCGCAGGCGCGGCGTGACCTTTGGACAAGACAAACCGGTCCCTTGCCGGATCGTCGATCGAGTTCGGCCAGATGTTGAGCTCCGCACCGAAGAGCGCCGCCAGAATGTCAGCACAGGACAACGACCCGCCGGGATGACCGGACGTGGCGCGATAGATCGAAGCGATCACATGCTGACGTACGAAACGCGCCGCATGTGCGATTTCCGCTTCAAGGTTACGCACCGGCTTAAGCGGTGGTGCACCGGCTTGGCTCGGAACGGTTTTCAAAGTGGTTGCCATGGATAATCCTTAAGCCGCGAGCAGCGTGTTCGCGCGGGAGAGCAGATCGCTATAGAGAATGATCTCGGCATGCGGTGACAAACTCTTTGCGCGTGCGGAGATCTCATCGGCGAAATCGCGCGACATCACCACGACGACACCGGCCTGGGACTCGCTCAGCGATTCCGGATCGGCGAGCATGCGGCCGTGGCGTTCACCGACCAGAGGCTTCAGATGCGTGTCGATCAACAGAGTCAATGCCGAAGGATCGAACCGACCGTGCACCACGAGACTGTCGAACAGCCGGCCGGCACCCCAAAGCGCCACGCCGCGCGGCGCAAGGCGGTGGATTTCCGCGGCGACTGCCGTCAATGCCATCAGGTTGCGCGCCCGTGTGGCAATATAATCAACGACCAGCTTTTCAGCGTAATCCGCTTCGGCAAAGTCGCTCACGATCTCCGTCTCGTTCATTGCGGTCTTGCGCGCGACAAAGAGCAGATTGGAGCGGTCGTTCACGTCAGGCCACTGGATGATCTCAAATCCCACGGATTCGATCATCCGGCCGAGCGTGCGGGCCGAGAAATGGTAGAGGTGCTTGTCGATGAACCATTCTTCAACGATGTCATCTGCACCGAGAATCGCGATGTTCGGGGCATCGAGAATGAGGAGTCCGCCCTCTCTCAGTACCCGCCAGTGATCTGCGAGAACATTCGCCGGCCGGGCGAGGTGCTCTATCGTGTGGCAGGAGTGAACAATATCGAAACGGTTGCGTTCCAGCGCCACGTCTTCGATGCGCGCCTCGATCAGTTCTGTCCTTTCGAGCGTGCTGCAGCTCTGCGCCACACGTTCGTCCGGCTCGACAGCGACGAGATGCGCCTGCGGGGCGGCCGCAATAAATGCGCTGGCAAAACTGCCGCGGTTGGAGCCGACGTCGAGCAGCGTGATGTCCGTTGCCAGATTGGCGTGTTGCGTGATTGCATCCAACGCGGCCCTGGTGCGAAAGCCCTTGCCGTAGCGCACATTGCCCCAGTCGGCGCCGCTGGACACAGCCGCAGGTGCACGCGTGCTTCGATCGATGCGCGGTAGGCTCTGAACGAGCCCGCAATAGGTGCAAAGATGCACGCTGATTCCGCGTGTCGACTTTTCGGGTTGATAGAGGAACTGGAGCGCGTCGCGCCGGCAGAGGTCGCAAGGTTCGGCCATGGAACAGATTCCGGAAGGATCCGGTAACTATCTTCCGCCGGTCAGCGTTAATAATTCACTACATACTCCGTACGGTCCGCGTAGCCGAGCTGGGCCATCATCGCCGACGCAATGCTGTCGAACGAAACGCGCTGCTCGAGCGTCAGCGGACGATCTTCTGGCCGATTCACATTGTGCGGTCGCGCGAAGGTCGCGAAGTGCTCTTCGCGATAAGAAAGGCCCAGGAATTCGAACAGCGACCGCACAAGCTGCGGCGAAACCAGAAGGTCCTCCAACCGGACGAAGAAATGCTGCCGGGATGGGAGCGAAGAAAGCATGCCCAAGATCGTGGCATTGATTTCCGCCCAGTGCCACGCGATCCGCTCGAACTGATTGAAGCTGCGGAAAGTCTGCGCCATCGGGTTATCCCGACGGGGCACCGGCCACCAGTATTTCTTCTCCGGCGGCGGCGCGGGCACGTGCATCGGATCGTCGTAGTGCGCCTGAAGGATCGCGTTCGAGCGCTCGTCGTAGCATTCGTCGCCGAGCTTGTGGAAATAGGAACTCGCTACTTTGCGGCCGTCACGCACGAGATGAACGAACTTTGCGTCCGGCAGCAATTCGGCCAGTTCCGGGATCAACCAGGACAGCTTATTCGACGAATCGCCCCAATGCCCGGCGCCGGTGTGGTAGACCGCCGCGGCGTGCGTTTGTGCCAAGGTTTTCAGAGCTTCCGCGCTGTCCGCCAGTCCCAGATACCGGCGCACGCCCAGCGGTTGGACATGATGCACCATGTATTCGTGATGCATATCGATGTCGCCCGCCGCCATGAGCGCCTTATGCAGCATCGCCGTGCCGGAACGGCCGCTGGAAACAATGAAAAACGGTTGTGCCACGGCGCCCGAGCCCTCGTTAACCGTCTCTTAGCCAAACAGGCTTTAGAAACGGTTAAGCAAGAAAGGATGCGCCGAATGCGCCGCGGGCCGCTGTTCATCGCCGAAGCGTCGAGCAACCACGGACGTGATCTTTCCAGAGCATTGGCGTTTGTGGACGCCGCCGCAGATTCTGGTTGCGGCGCCGTCAAATTCCAGCTTTTCAAGATCGACCGCATGTTTGCGCCAGAAATCCTGGACCGCAGCGCCAAACACCGGGCGCGCCGTGAATGGGAGCTGCCCCGAGCGCACCTCGCGCCGCTCGCTGAACACTGTTTAGCGAGGGGAATTCAGTTCTCCTGTACACCGTTCTATTTGGAAGCGGTCGAGGAACTCCGTCCCTTTGTCGCCTTCTACAAGGTCGCGTCTTACGAACTTTTGGTGGGCGATCTGCTCAGGGCCTGCGCCCGCACCGGCAAGCCGATTGTCCTGTCGACCGGCATGGCGACGATGGACGAGATCGTGCAGGCCGCAACGACCCTGAAGGAGGCAGGCGCCACAGAGGTGACCCTGCTTCATTGCGTCTCGGCCTATCCGACGCCGGCAGCGGAAGCAAATCTTTCGGCAATCGAAACAATCCGTAGCGCAACAGGCTACCCGGTCGGCTGGTCGGATCACACGCGCCGCGCTGCCGTGATCGAACGCGCGGTTCATCGCTGGGACGCGCGCGCAGTCGAATTCCATCTCGATCTCGACGGCAAGGGCGCGGAATATGCCGCGGGCCACTGCTGGCTGCCGGACGAGATCGCACCTGTCATCGCACGTATACGGGAGAGTTTCGTAGCCGATGGCCTGGGCTTCAAAGGGCCACAACCATCGGAGCTTTCCGATCGCGACTGGCGGGCGGACCCAGCCGACGGCATGCGTCCCCTTCGCCACATCCGCGCGGCTTGGGAGCCGGCAGCTTGAGCGCGCGAGAACATCTTCGCATTGTCGCCGTCATTCAAGCGCGTATGGGATCGACGCGGCTTCCCGGCAAAGTCCTTAAGCTCGTCGCCGGCCAGCCGTTGCTTTGGCACATCGTACATCGCCTGAAGGCTTCGCACCTTATCGAGGACATCGCGGTGGCGACCACAACCCATCCGCGCGATGACGCCATCGTCGAATTCGGCCAGAAAAACGGCATTACCGTCGTTCGTGGCCCGGAAAATGATGTACTGGCGCGGTTCGCACGCGCGGCGGAGGTGCTCGACGCCGATATCATCGTTCGCGTATCGTCCGATGCGCCGTTCATCGATGCCGATTTCGTGGACCATCTCATTGCTTCGATGATCGAGCAGGGCGGCGACTACGTACTCTTGGAAGAGGGTGCCGTGACCGCGCATGAAGGTGTCGATCCTCTCATGCGCCGTGCGCTCGACAAGCTCATGATGGATGCGCACGACGATCCGATCGCGCGTGAGCATGTCACGGGCTATTTCAAACTCCATCCCGATTTCGTGCCTATTGCCCGCGCAACACCCTTTCCGAGGTTGGCGCGTGAAGGCGGAAGGTTGACCATCGATACGCCCGACGATCTCCTGTTTGTTGAAGCGGTACATGCGCGCCTGGACGCCAAAGCCGGCGAAGCCTCGCTTGACGATCTTTTGATCTTGCTCGATCGCGAACCTTCTCTACGTAACCTGAATAGCCATGTGCGTCAGAAACAAATCGCTGCCGGCGGCGGGCTCGGGCTCATCCGGTGCGACGGTGGCGGCCAATTCGGTTACGGCCATGTCAAACGCATGATTGCGCTGGCGCGCGCGCTGCGCGACCGGGAAGGCATCGGCTCGATCTTCGCCATCAACGGAACCGAAGACGCGCTCGCGCCCGCTCGAAAAGCAGGATTTGAAGCGATTCGGGTCGGTGCTGACGCCACGGATTTGTTTGCCCTTGCTAAAGCAAAAAAGCCCGATTTGCTTTTGCTCGATTGCCGCGAGGGACCGAACCGGACCGAAGTCGCGCAACTGTCGGAAAACATTGCAATCACGGCAGTAATCGACGATGCGTCTGAACGGCGGCTGGCTGCCGACCTCGCATACTATCCGCCGGTTCCACAGGCGGAACGACTCGACTGGCGAGGCTCGCACTGTGTCGCAAGCATCGGCTGGCAATGGTCATTGCTAGGACTGGACACGAGCACCGCACGGCCAAAGAAAACATCTCCGCGTCCGACACTGCTCGTCGCCATGGGGGGCAGCGATCCGCAGGGTCTCACCCTGCGGGCGGCGCGTGCGCTCGCGCGACTCGATCCGATTTTCCGGGCACGATTCGTCGTCGGGCCCGGTGTAGCGGACCGGGAAAATGTCGCAAAATCCATCGTAAAGTTGAGATCGAATTTCGAAACTATCGAAGGTGCAGACGATCTGGTGAATGAATACGCATCGGCCGATTTGGCCCTCGCTGCGTTTGGCGTCACAGCCTATGAGCTTGCCACCTTCGGCGTGCCCGCGCTCTATCTCTGTCTCTCGGAAGATCACGCTCTCTCCGCATCGGCGTTCGAATATGCGGGCATGGGCATCTCACTGGGCGTGGCCGAAACGGTGTCGGATCAGTTCATAGCGAAATCTGTGCTCTCGTTACTCGGCGACACGGCACGGCGCCGTGAAATGCGCGCGGCTGGATTGATGACGATCGACAGGCAGGGCGCATCGCGCGTTGCCGCCGATCTCGCACAAGCCCTTGCGGAGCGCCGGGCCGCTATGCCGCGGAGAATTGCGCGTTGAGCAAGCCGCGAGCCTGGGCGAAACCACCCGCCCAATCACCACGTCGCTTGGGCATTACGCAGACGCAAGATGGGCCAAAGGGCTCATAACTTTCACCAAAGCTCGTCCAGCTGTCGTCATAGAGAATCTTGTAGGTTGGGACTCCAGCGGCTGCGGAGAGCCACGACACAGCCGTTGGCGCGCTGATCACGGCATCCAGCGCCGAGAGCAGCGCGCAAGTGCGATCGAGCTCGTTCTTCTGATCGATGCCTTGGGGAACGACAATCTTTCTGCCGCTCACGCTTTCGAGCCCTGCGATTTCCTCCGGCGTTGCGTCATATTGAACGCAGACAACCGATCCCGGCCAATCACGAATGAAAGCTGCCCATGAGTCCAGCGGCGCGTATTGCAGGGCGCGCTCTCCGCCCGTCTTTCCGCTTCGCCAACAGATGCCGATAGCGGAACCGAAAATACTTCGCCAACGGGCAATCTCATCGGCGTTAGGCACCAAATAGGCATTCGGTTTGGGGAAGAAGTCGATTGTACGCCGCAAATAGCGCGGCAATGTTCCCATCTCGGTGAAGCTCGTGGCGCCGCCGGCGCTTTTCAGCCAGCCATAGCGTGTCATCGGCACGCCACCCTGAGTCCGCGCGTCCCAGGCTCTTACCGTTGTGGATGGAAACGAGCGTGCGAACAAAGGCACCAAACGCGGCTCGCATTCGAGAATTAAGCTTCCGCCTTCACTTGTGACGCGCTTCGTGAGGTCGGGAATCATGCTTGCGAACATGATCTGATCGCCGACACCCTGTTCGGCGGTGATAAGCAGTCGCTGCCTTTTCAGCGAACCGCCGGTCCATCGTGGCAGCTTGTGATCGGCAACCGGTACTTTTCCTGAGAGCCTCAGGCGCCCTGCATAATCACGCCAACCGTCCTTGAGATTCCCGCACCGCAGATGAAGCACTGCGCGATTGAGGCGTGCTTGCGGATCGTCTTCTTGCTCCAGGGCGCGATCGTAGAGTGCCAGCGCCTCGTCCATGGCGCCATCGTCGGATAGGAGGTCAGCGAGATTGCACAAAGCCGGGGAATAATCGGGCCTGCGCATCAGTGCCTGCCGATAGTGCTCCGTTGCACGGACCATATCGCCGGTCTCGCGATAGACAGAGCCCAGGGTCAGCCAGAGTTCGGGACTGTCAGGATTGCTAGCCAAGGCGGGCATCAGCAACGCCTGGGCAGCGTCAAAACATCCTTGTGACCGCAGCAGGTTGGAAAGGTTTATCAATGCCTCGAGCCGCTCCGGTTCCTGCTCCAGGACGCGCCGGAAAAACGCTTCGGCAGGCCTCGCCAGGCCCAGCGCACGGGCTGTGTTGCCCAGCGCGAAGAGTATTCGCGTATCGTCGGGTTTGTGGACGAGAGCCTGTTCGAACCGTTCGATGGCGCGTGCGTGTTGACCCCGGGCGGAGAGTTCGAGGCCTTCCTCATAAGCGCGGGCGAAAACTGTCATTGCGCTGTTGTTGCGCAATCGGAATTAAGACCGCGTTAAGCACGTTCTTCCGTGGCTTAGCGAGACATTAACGCGCGTCCTGCGATGTTCTCGTGTTGGTCTGGACACAACAATGAGCACTGGCGTTTCCCTTGTCGGCTTCGATCCATCGACGCTGCTGAGCTATTACCAGTCGAAGCTGCCCGTGGCGCCTTCGACGGTCAGTACCACGTCTTTGGCGGCACAACAAAACAGCGCAACAGCGAACGATGCTCCGCCCTGGGAAGCGACTCCGCCCGCGCAACAGCAGCGCGACGCTCAGATCCTCGACATTACCAACTTTGTCGACACGAGCGATGTGCCGTTGAGCAAAGGCAGCACAACCGATGCGGCAACCGAACAAGACAATCAAAAGCTTTTCGCGCTCTACACCGCCGTCAACAATCTTTCCTATCTCGCGAGCATGTCGAACCGCAGCGGTATGACCGCAGGCCAGATGGCCGGATTCAATACGCGCTATCAGGAAGGTCTGCAGCAGGTTCAGGACTACCTTGCCAACACCACGTTCAACAATTTCACGCTGCAGGCATCGGAACCAAGTTCATCCGCGACCAGCAGTGTGGGTGTTTCCCTGGGCTCATACACCTACGATACCCGCACGCTCACATCCGACGACAATTTGTCGAACCCCTTGCCCGGGCTCAACGCCAGTCAGAGCTTCACGGTGTCGGTCAAGAAAGGCGGTGTGACGACCGATGTGCCCATAGATCTTTCCAAGGTCAGCGGCGGGCTCACGCTCGATAACGTCATTTCTTATGTCAACCAGCAGCTCTCAGTGGCCGGGTTTTCGTCGCGATTCCATCGCACCATTACCGACGGAACGATCGACGATCCCGAAAATGCGTCTTACGGAATGGAAGTCGCGCCCGCCGGCAGCGAGACGATCACGTTGTCATCGCAGGACGCGACGCCCGCGCTCTATGTCGCCGGCAACAGCGGGCTTGCGACTGCTTCTACAGCGACGTCCTCGAACGGCACCGTCAGCACAACAGATGCCGACCAGCAGGGCCGTCTGGTCAAACTGACCGATCTGTCCGGCACCCAGCAAAGCGCGTTCAGCGCCACCGAAGATCCAACCACGGGTCTTACAACGGCGCAGGCAACGGTCGTGGATTCCAGCGGCAACGTCTACGTCGTCGGCAATGCGACAGGCGATTTCGGCAATCAGCTCAACCAGGGCACACAAGACACCTATCTCACCAAATACGACTCTGCCGGCAACGTCGTCTGGACGCAGTTGCTGGGAAGCGCGGGCACGGCATCGGCTTATTCTCTGGCGCTGAACCCGAGTGGCGGCGTGGTCGTCGCTGGGTCGACGACGGGTACGGTCATGCAGACCGCTGTCTCCGACGGAAACACCGATAGTTTCGTCGCGAAGTACGATGCCAATGGCAATCAGACCTGGGCCAAACAGATTCAAACACTCGCGACAAACCAGGCGGCTTCGGTCAGCGTGGACGCGTCCGGGAATGTCTATATCGGCGGCCAGGTGTCGGGCGGCGTAATCGGCGCTGGCCAGACCAGCAGCGGCGGCGCCGATGCCTACGTTGCCAAGCTCGATAGCAAGGGAAACATCGTCTACGAACATCAGTACGGCTCCACGAGCAGCGACACCACCGCTGCCACGGCAACGACCGCGGATGGCGGCCTGATCGTAGCCAGCGTCGTCAACGGACATGCCATCATTTCCAAATATGCGAACGGCGATGCCACGACGGCGCCGGTCTGGCAGGAAGATCTCGGCGCGCTTCAGGCGGGCGGCAGCATCGGCGGCCTCACAGTTTCCAACGGCCAGGTCTATGTCACGGGAACGACCTCGAATGCGAACCTGACTGCCGGCGGCGCTGCTTCGATCGCCAATGCCAGCTCCGGCGGCACGGACGCGTTCGTCTTCGGCATCACGGATTCCGGCACGACCGCAACCGCCAACACGGTGACCTATGTCGGCACCGGCGCGAACGACAAAGGCAACGCGGTCACTGTCGGCTCCGACGGCACAATTTACATGGCGGGTACGACAAACGGCACCTTCGCGGGGCAATCGCGCAATGTTCCCTCTGTCGACAACATGTTCGTCAGCGCGCTCAACACCGACGGCACGATCAAATGGACGCGCCAATATGGCGGCGCGGATGGAACTTCCACGGGCCAGGGCGTCGCATTCGACAATCAGGGCGCAAGCGTGCTCGACGCGCTTGGTCTGCCGCGCGGACAGATCTCTTTCAATCCAACCGTCGATCTGACTGCGGCGACGACGCTGCGGGCCGGAGACAGTTTCAGCATCCAGATCGCCGGCGCGACCACGCGCACCGCGAAGATCACCATCGATCAGGGCGAAACGCTTTCTTCGCTGGTCAACAAGATCAACATCGAACTGCAGAATGCTGGCAAGGCTTCGGTGTCCTATGGCAATGGCGCCGAGACGCTCAAGATTGCGGTCAATTCCGGCGTTACGGCGACGCTGATAAGCGGTCCGGCGAATAGCGACGCCCTGGCACGGTTGGGGCTGTCGCCGCAAACCTTGACCAACACGTCGTCTTCATCGACTTCAAGCAGTTCCAGCAGCACAACCACCACAACGGCCTACGGTCTTGGATTGCCGCAGGATACGGATATCTCGACAGCGGCGGGCGGTGGCGCAGCGCGGGCACAATTGCTCAGCGTGTTGAGCACCATTCAGAAGATCTACCAGACGGAAAATACGCCGACGTCGGCTTCGACGAGCCAGAGCACATCGTCGTCAGGCACGGTGTCGAATTACCTCACGTCGCAGATCGCGAATTATTCGCTGGCGCTGAGCGTGCTCGGAAGTTCCACCAGCACGTCCGCCTAGATACGACACCTGCAATTCCCGCATAGCTCCTGACACACATTGTGCGTGGTAACAACTGCGTGTTCGACACGTTTCGCGACAAATTTCTCTGTGTTTTGACAAAGGTTTGTCGTGCCGATGTGAAAATATTGGCACCTGAAATTTCATTTCGAATTCCATGAGCAGCGCAGCGACAACAATGGCCGTTCGGCGCCCGTTCGTGACAGGGGATATACCGGCAGTGAATGCGCGCGGCGCGCTGTCCAACGATCAGGCCGAGCTCGCGGGACGGGCCGCGCATTTCCGTCTCGAGGCCGATGCGTTGCGTGAGCGTGCCCGAACGAGCACGGAGCGCGTCATCCGCGATCAATATCTGGCGCTCGCGGAACGGTGGTCGTCTTTCGCGGCCGGTCTCGATGCCGAATTGATGTCACGGCTGTCCGAATAAGACTTAGACGACACTGTTGAAAATCATTGCTCCGCCGGAGCGCGGCGCCTGCGCAGGCGTTGCGCCATAGGTTCGCAGCGGCGCGCGAGACCGTTCCAGTTCTTCCGCGACCGCGCGCACCATGCCTTCGCTCGCGCTGCGCAGCCGGGTCAGAAGACGTGTCTGCGCCGCGAGCAGATCGCGGAATTTCCGCGTCGCCTCGAACAGGCGCTTGCGCAACTCAAGCGGCGCCGAGCCGGCGGCCTTGGCATCGATGCTTTTGGATTCGCGCGCATAGAGCATCGACAGCTTCTGAATTTCGGGATCGATGGTGCGCAGGGCGCCGGGATTGCCGGATTTGAGCGCCGCGATGTCGCCTTCCAGCGCCTCGATCAGCCGCACAGCCATCGACAGCACGCGTTCGAGGCGCAGCTCTTCCGGTGTTTGCTGCGCGGTCATTGCGCGGTTTCCTGATGCGAGAGCAGCTGGCGCGTGACGGCGGATGTCAGGCCCATGCCACCGTGCTGCGCGATCTGCTTGCCGTATTCGTCGATCATCAACGAGCGGAACATCTCTTCGCCGGGGCCGCCGCCGAACATGCCGTCGGTCTTGATGCCTTCGAACATCTCGTTGAGCATCTGCGACATCAGAACGCCCTCGAATTGCTGCGCCGTCTTCCTGGTGCCGTCCGGCGTCGGCGCGGCTTTGGGTGTCATGACAGGCGCGGATTGCGCCACTGTCATTGCACCCTGAACGTCTGCGGCGGCGCCCATCATCCGATCACCTGGATGTCGGCCTGCAGCGCGCCGGCCGCCTTGATCGCCTGAAGGATCGAGATGATGTCGCGCGGCCCGACGCCCAGCGCGTTCAATCCGTCGACCAGGCTCTGCAGGCTGACGCCATCCTTGAGCACGGCCATCTTGTTGCCCTTGCTGTCGTCGACCTGGATCGAGGTGCGCGGCACTATGGTGGTCTTGCCCTTGGAGAACGGGCTGGGCTGGCTCGCTTCCGGCGTCTCGTTCACACGGATCGTCAGATTGCCTTGCGCGATGGCGATGGTGGAGACGCGCACATCCGAACCCATCACGATGACGCCGGACTGTTCGTCGATCACGACTTTCGCGGGCTGATCGGGACTGACCTTGACCTGTTCGACATCGGTGAGCAGTCCGATGACGCCATGCGGATAGGCTGCCGGTACGGCGATATGCACGGTCGATGGATCGCTGACATCGGCGATGGTCTGGCCGAGATATTCGTTCACCGCCGAGGCGATGCGCCCCGCGGTCGTGAGATCAGGATTGTGCAGCGACAGTTTCAATGTCGTTTCATTTGCCAATGCGAACGGGATTTCGCGTTCGACGATCGCGCCGTTGGAAATGCGCCCCGCTGTCGGCACGCCGCGCGTCACCGTCGCGGCATCGCCCGAAGCGGTAAAACCGCCAATCGCGACCGGTCCCTGGCCGAGCGCATAGATCTGTCCATCGGCGCCGAACAGTGTGGTCACCAGCAACGTGCCGCCCTGAAGACTCTTGGCATCGCCAAGCGCGCTGACCGACACGTCGATATGCGTGCCCTGCGCCGCGAAGGCCGGCAGGTTCGCCGTCACCATCACCGCGGCGGTGTTCTTGGTCTGCATCGTCTGGCCGCGGGTGTTCACGCCCATGCGCTCCAGCATCGTCTGCAGGGTCTGCTGTGTGAACGGCGCGTTCTTGAGCGAATCGCCCGAATTGTTCAGGCCGACGACGAGGCCATAGCCGACCAGCATGTTGTCGCGGATGCCATCGACATCGACCAGATCCTTGACCCGGGAATAGGACAGCGCCGGCTGCGGGCTGAACGCCAGCAACAGCGACGCCAATATAAAGGTGAAGCGGACGGCGAGGGCGCGCGACAAGGGCATGAGCGGGTTCTGCTCTTTATAGATCGATGGCCTCCTTGCCAGTTTCGTGCCTGTCTTCCTCTCCATAATCTCTAATGAAAACAGTCGCTTATATGTCATCCGGTGGGGTTTTTAGGCCGGGTAGGCAGGGTTTTCCCCGGCAGGTTTGCCCATTCGAACCGCAATTTCTTGGGGGGGGGTACCCTGCCGCGTCTTCTCTATTTCACACCTCGTATTCGTTTTTAATTTTGGCACTGATTTTTGCGTCCTGCCCAATTGAACCTCGTGTTTTCGCGGAGAGGGTTCAATTCAGCCGTACTTCGGGGATCGCCAAAGCGCACCGCCAACTGCCACCGATGCAGAGCTTCCATCGCTCCTCCACGCACAACGCCGTCTGGAAATGGCGATGCCCAAATCGGCGTTCAAGCGTCACAATGTTCACGTTTTGTTTCAATTACAAACGGTAGTGCATCAGTTTGAATTTTCTTTGCCGATAAACCACGCGGTGCGAATTGCCGCCGCCTCTGCCGCCTCGGTAGATTCATAGGGGCCCACTTCCGCGCACCCTTCACGATCTTTCCAAGTAGTCCCCGCTACCCATTCCAGCTCGATGAAATAGGCCTGACCATTTCTGCGCTCGCGCACTTCGATCCCGCGACTGCCATCCGCAGTATAAAGATGGAATGCCACGCGATATTTCGAGGTCACTTAGGAACCCTCTTGTACGGCCCGCGCTTCTTGGGCGGGTTCGCTGCGTCCATGATAGCGCAAAGATGTTCCATCGTTACGAATTCGTGGTGTTGTCCCAAGTAGCTTGAGGGACTGTCCTAGTTTGCTAGTCCGCTCTTGTGAGCGAGAGAATCCCCACAGTGAAGCGGCAAGTGCGCTGGAACTGGCACGAGAGCCGGACGCGCGATGAACGGGGCGATACGCCTACGCGTCGGCGTGCAGATCAAAAGAATGAATCGATCATCACCCATACGATAAGCACAAACACAAGTATGACGACCGACAAACGCATCGCTGATCGCCATTCTGAAAAGATCATTTGCTCGTTTCCTCTACAAGCTCCTTCAACGCCCAGTTCGTTAGGTTCTACTTAGTCGATGACAATGCCGCATCCGCCCGAGCTTCCGTCACGCGGATTGATCCAAACGTCGGCATAAAAAAGCCCATCACCTTGATAGCCAACCCTTGGCTCTTCAGCGTTGCCGTAGTCTTCCGTACTCCAGACGTGCCATTTTCCGCCACGAAAATTCACCCGCCAGCGCTCGGCCGGTCCTAAAGGCTTTTCCCATTTGCAGATTTGCTTAGCTCTTAGGATTGCGCTGTCTGGATCGCGCACTACATCGCTCGGTCCGGTGGTCGCACAGCCCGCCGCGCAGAGCACCAAACATAGAACTGCACCTAGGCGAGCGGGCATGCGGTTGTGTCCTAGTTTGAATCTCGCCGCTCACGTATTCGCCTCAATTGGTCGCGATACGCCCGAAACGACATCGGCAATAGCTTGAACCAGATCAGGTAGTTTAGGAGCAGGCCCATCGGAATGCCGATCAGAGCCATTAGCATGATCGGGACCAATTGCATTACTCCGCTCGCGCCTCCGCCACTATCGCCATAATCGCTGGCCAGCTCGTCACGACAAAGACCGCAAGACAGCCGATGCACGCAACGAACGGAATCGCCCAAGCCAAGAAATATGTTGATCCTCCTGTGGTCACCTCCATGTCGTAATATCTTGCGGATTCAGGGTTTCGGGCAAACATGAATGCTGCACCGGCCATCGCAGCCATAAGAAGCCACCCCCCAATTCACGGCTTAGCCCTGCTCATTTGCTCTCGCTTCCATCACTATAGCCGTGCCACGCGGTCTTGCGCGGAGCGGCCATCTGCTGCGTGTGTGCAGCGCGAAGAACCAAGGCGCGGCTATGGCATTCTCTCATCGCGAGAACTAGTCTAATACATCAACCGGTGCCGGGGGGCCATTCATGAAGATTCATATATTCGCGGCATTTGTCGCACTGGGCGCAAGCGTGTCGGGGTGCGCCTCAATTATCAAAGGTTCTGATCAGTCCATCGCTATTGCGACGCCACCGACCACCGGCGCATCGTGCGTGCTGACCAGCAAAGAAGGTAATTGGACCATCATTTCACCAAGCATCGCGACCGTAGAGAAGAGCAAAGAGGATATTCAGGTTCGCTGTACCAAAGCGGGCTATCAGGACGGTGTCGCGACGATCCCGTCAAATTTTCAAGGGTGGACGCTCGGAAACCTTTTGTTGGGCGGCGTGATCGGATTGGGCGTCGATGCAGCGACAGGTGCGATCAATGAATATCCGCACGCATTTCAAGTACCCATGACGCCGATCGAGGGCTATGTTCAGCCAGCCCCCACCGCACCGGCTACCCCGAGCTCGGATGCGACGCCGGCGACCGCCCAACGGCAATGCACCGTCGAGGAAGCCGCCCAGAAGCGCGCTGCCATAGCAAACGGCTATACACTGATCCCAAACTGCCAGTGACGTAGGGCGCAGCCGCGTACTGTCCGAATTGGACAACCGAGGAACTGAACTGGGACACGCTTCTTGGGGTTCGCGGCGTCCGCAGCACAAAGATGCTCCGCTTTCAGGAGTTCATCCATGGACAACGACGTTCGCGCTTCCTAATTTGCGGCTCGATTCAACAGATTTGCGGGCGCTGATTTGAGCCAGGAATCTCCCTATCAACTCGTCCTTCTCCGCCATGGTGAGAGCGAGTGGAACAAGAAAAATCTCTTCACCGGCTGGCGCGATGTGAAGCTCACCGAACAGGGCGAGCGCGAGGCGCGCGATGGCGGCCGGGCGATGGCGGCCGAGGGGCTGCGCTTCGACATCGCCTACACGTCGTTGCTCCAGCGCGCGATCAAGACGCTGTGGCTGTCGCTCGAGGAAATGGACCAGATGTGGCTGCCGGTGATCAAGCACTGGCGGCTCAACGAACGTCATTACGGCCAACTTCAGGGTCAGAACAAGAAAGAGGCCGTCGAAAAATTCGGCGAAGACCAGGTGAAGATCTGGCGCCGCTCCTATGCCGTGCCGCCGCCGCCGGTCGATCTCGAATCGCCCGAATATCCCAAAGCCGATCGGCGCTATGCGGGGCTGACCGCGAACGATCTTCCGCGCAGCGAAAGCCTGAAAGACGTGCTCGCGCGCGTGATGCCGTATTGGGAGGCGACGATCCTTCCGCAACTGAAATCCGGCAAGCGCGTGCTGATTGCGGCGCATGGCAATTCGCTGCGCGCGCTCATCAAGCATCTGGAGAACATCGGCGACGATGACATCGCCGGTGTCGATGTGCCGACCGGCGTGCCGAAGGCTTACAGGCTCGACGCGTCGTTCAAGGCCGCGGAAACGCGCTATCTGATCGATGAAGACGAACTCGCGCGCCGCGTCGGCGTCGTCAAAGCACAAGCGGGATGAAGGCGCGTCTTCCTGGTTTGATGCCGCTCGCCTGCGCGGCGCTGCTTCTGGGCGCCGCAGCCAAGCCTCCCGCGCACAAACCAGTCCCGAAGCCGCACCCACAGACATCGCATACAGCCAAGCCGCATTCTCATCCGCAAAAGCCCGCGGCGGCGGCCGCACCACCGCCCGCGCCGGAACCGCTTCAGGATCTGAGCCACGCGCTCCCGGCAAAGGATGTGCTCAAGCTTCCCTCGACCAAGGAACAGTTCGAGACGCTGAAGACAAAGATCGTTCACGATCGTCCCGCCGTGATCGACGCCAGGCAGAAAAGCGACAAGCTCAAAGCGGAAGCGCAAGAGCTACAGCGCAAGCTGATCGCGACGGCGGCGCGTGTGGTCGATCTCGAAACCGAGAAAGCAAAACTCGATACCAATATCGCGCAGCTGGAAAGCGACGATACGCGGTTGTCGGCGGATTTCGCGCGCGATCGCGTCTCCGTCGAAAAGCTGCTCGCCATTCTCGAGCGCATGCAGCACGACATGCCCCCGGCGCTTGTGCTGCGTCCGGACGATGCGCTGGGCGCCGCGCGCAGTGCGATGCTGATCGGCGCGTCGGCGCCGAACGTCTATCAGGCGGCCGCGGCGCTCGCGAAACGCATCGTGGCGCTTCAGCACACGCGCGCCGCGCTGATCGAACGCCGGGCCGAAGGTGTCAGGAACGCAACGAAGCTTCGCGCCGCGCGTACCGAACTGGATCAACTTCTCGCGACAAAGCAGCTCGAATCCGACGCTGCCGCCAGCCGTTATGGCGATCTCGAAACACATCTGGCTGAGGCCGCGACCGCCGCCGCCGATCTGCAGGCGCTGCTGGCCAAGGTCGCCATGCTGCGCAAGCAGCCGGGGCAGCAGAATGTCGTCGAAGTCACCGCCCAGAAAGGTGGTCCGCCCGGCGCATTGCTGGGACGCACGCTGTTAAAGCCCGTCGCCGGAGCTGTGGTTCCCGGCGGCATGGATGGGGTCGGCGGGTCTCGCGCGCCGGGGCTGACCTTTGCGGTTTCTCCGGGCGCCAGGGTCATCGCCCCCGCCGACTCCGAAATTCTTTTCGCCGGTCCTTACCATAAGACCGGCTATGTCTTGATCTTGGAGTTAACGGCTGGATACGATCTCGTTTTGGCAGGGTTAGGCCGCGTGGATGTGCGGCCAAATGACGAGGTGCTGGCGGGCGAACCTGTCGGAATCATGCCCAAATCAGGCCAGGACGTGCGATTATACTTCGAGCTTCGGCAAAACGGACATGGCACAAGCCCTGCACCATGGATGGCGGCGGACTTAAGGAAGGCACAGAGATCATGAAACGTATCGCGTTTGTCGCCCTTGGCGTGTTGATTGGATTTACCGCCGCAATCGGCCTGTTGCCTGCCGCACGCGGCGCCAACGACATGTCGACCTACCGCCAGCTCGATCTCTTCAGTCAGGCCTTCGACACCGTCCGCAAGAATTACGTGCGTCCCGTTCAGGATAGCGAGCTGGTTAATGCCGCCATCGACGGCATGGTCACCGGCCTCGATCCGCATTCGAGCTACATGGATCCCAAGAACTACGCCGATATGCAGATTCAGACCAAGGGCGAGTTCGGCGGCGTCGGCATCGAAGTCACGATGGAAGACGGCCTGATCAAGGTGATCTCGCCAATCGACGACACGCCTGCCGCGCGCGCCGGCCTCAAGACCGGCGACTTCATCGCCGCCATCGACGGCGCCGCGATCCAGGGTCTCGATCTCAACAATGCGATCGACAAGATGCGCGGCCCCGCGGGATCGAAAGTCACGCTGACCGTTCTGCGTCAGGGCACCAAGAAGCCGTTCGACGTTACGCTGGCGCGCGCGATCATCCGCGTCGACAGCGCCAAATGGCATCGCGAAGGCGACGTCGCGTATCTGCGCCTGACTGGCTTCAACGAACAGACAGCGAGCGGCATGGAAAAAGGCATCCGCGATCTGAAGCGTCAGATCGGTCCGGGCATCAAGGGCTACGTCCTCGACCTGCGCAACAATCCCGGCGGTCTGCTCGATCAGGCGATCCAGGTGTCGGACGATTTCCTCACACAAGGTGAAATCGTGTCGACGCGCGGACGTCACGCCGATGATACACAGCGTTATGACGCCAAGCCCGGCGATCTGGCCGATGGCAAGAA
>CAZCJI010000010.1:0-19521 GCA_964498625.1 uncultured Rhizobium sp. | reverse complement strand
GCGCGTCTGGCCAACCGGTAAAGGAGACTTTTGTCATGGCATTGCCAGATTTCACTATGCGTCAGCTTCTGGAAGCAGGCGCGCATTTCGGCCATCGCACACAGCGCTGGAACCCGAAGATGGCGCCCTACATCTATGGCTCGCGCAACGACATCCACATTCTCGACCTGACGCAGACCGTTCCGCTGCTGCACCAGGCGCTCGTCGCACTCCGCGATGTGGCGGCCGGCGGTGGCCGCATCCTGTTCGTCGGCACCAAGCGCCAGGCGTCTGAGCCGATCGCCAACGCCGCAAAGCGTTGCGCGCAATATTACATGAACCAGCGCTGGCTCGGCGGCACCCTCACCAACTGGCAGACCGTGTCGAACTCGATCAAGCGCATGCGCACCATCGAAGAGACTCTGGAATCTGCGCAGAGCTCGGGCCTGAAGAAGAAAGAACTGCTCGGCATGCTGCGCGAGCGCGACAAGCTCGACCGTTCGCTCGGCGGCATCAAGGAGATGGGCGGTCTTCCCAACATGCTGTTCGTGATCGACACGAACAAGGAAGCCATTGCGATCTCCGAAGCCAAGAAGCTCGGCATCCCGGTCACCGCGATCCTCGACTCCAACTGCGATCCGGATGGCATCGCCTATCCGATCCCGGGCAATGACGACGCGGCCCGCGCGCTGGTGCTCTATTGCGATCTCGTCGCGCGCGCGATCATCGACGGCATCGGTCAGGGTCAGGTGGAGCAGGGCATCGACGTCGGCGCGTCCGACGAGCTGCCGGACACGGCCTCGCACGCCGAGTCCGTGGAAACGCACGCCAGCGCCTGATTATTCGGAGTTAGAACTATGTCGGACGTCCCCCCACAGATGGTGAAGGCCCTGCGCGACAAGACTGGCGCAGGCATGATGGACTGCAAGGCCGCGCTCAAGGAAACGGGCGGCGACATGGAAGCCGCCATCGACTGGCTGCGCAAGAAGGGTCTGTCGAAGGCCGCGAAGAAGGCCGACCGCGTTGCGGCGGAAGGCCTGATCGGCGTCGTGTCGCAGAACAATGTCGGCGCGCTGGTCGAGGTGAACGCCGAAACCGACTTCGTCGCGCGCAACGACGAGTTCAAGACCTTCGTGAAGGACGCTGCCGATGCCGCGCTGAAGGTGGAAGGCGATGTCGAGAAACTGCTCGCTCACCCGGCGGCGGAAGGCTCGATGAAGGATCGTCTCACCGCGCTTGTCGCCAAGATCGGCGAGAACATGAGCGTGCGCCGCGCGGTCGTGCTCGGCGTCACGGAAGGCGTTGTCGCGTCTTACGTCCACAATGCCGCTTCGCCGGAACTCGGCAAGATCGGCGTCCTGGTCGCGATCAAGTCGCCGGGCGACAAGGGCAAGCTCGCGGCGCTTGGCAAGCAGATCGCGATGCATGTCGCGGCTGCCGCCCCGCTTGCGCTCACGCCGGAGCATCTCTCCAAGGACGTGGTGGAACGAGAGCGCGCCATCCAGGCCGACATCGCGCGCCAGTCCGGCAAACCGGAAAACGTCATCGAGAAGATGATGGAAGGCCGTATGCGCAAGTTCTATGAGGAGTCCGTCCTCATGTCGCAGGTCTTCGTCATCGACGGCGAAACTCCGGTCTCCAAGGTGATCGAAAAGGCATCCAAGGATCTGGGTAGTCCGGTCGCAATCGAAGGTTTTGTCCGCTTCCAGGTGGGCGAGGGCATCGAGAAGGTCGAGAGCGACTTTGCTGATGAAGTCAGCAAGATGGCGGGAAACTGATTCCCACGGAGGGGCCTATGCCATCAGCGCCGAAATACGCCCGTGTCCTCCTGAAGGTCTCCGGCGAGGCGTTGATGGGGTCCGCGCCCTACGGCATCGATCTCGAAACGGTCGAACGTATCGCCGAGGATGTTCGCCATGCATTCGAAGCCGGCACCCAGATGTGCATGGTGATCGGCGGCGGGAACATTTTCCGCGGCCTATCCGCGGCGGCGAAGGGTATTGAGCGCGCGACCGCCGACTACATGGGCATGCTGGCGACCGTGATGAACGCGCTCGCCATGCAGGCGGCGCTGGAGCGGATCGGCGTGCCGTGCCGTGTGCAGTCTGCAATCCCCATGGCATCTGTCTGTGAGCCCTATATCCGCCGCGTCGCTATTCGCCACATGGAAAAGGGCCGGGTCGTGATTTTTGCGGCCGGCACCGGCAATCCGTTCTTCACGACCGACACGGCGGCGGCGCTCAGGGCGGCGGAGATGAACTGCGACGCGATGCTGAAAGGCACGCAGGTTGACGGTGTCTACAGTGCCGATCCCAAGAAGGTTCCGGATGCGATACGCTACGAATCCTTGAGTTACCATGAGGTGTTAGCGCGGGATCTTCAGGTGATGGATGCGTCCGCCATCAGCCTCTCCCGCGAAAACAAGATACCGATCCTGGTATTCTCGATTCATGACAAGGGCGCCTTGGCCGCGGTCCTCAGAGGCGATGGCCGCGCCACGATTATCGAAGAGCGCTGAGCCGCTTAAACGGCTTGGGAGGAATCAATGAGCGATACGTTCAACAAAGACGAAATGGGGCGCCGCATGAAGGGCGCGGTGGCAACCTTGAGGAGCGAGTTCTCGGGTCTGAGAACCGGTCGCGCGAGTGCCGCGCTGCTCGATCCTGTGATGGTCGATGCCTATGGCAGCCATCTTCCCATCAATCAGGTTGGCAACATCTCCACGCCGGAACCGCGGCTTCTGACCGTGCAGGTCTGGGACAAAGGTCTGGCCAAGGCGGTCGACAAGGCCATCCGCGATGCGGGGCTCGGCCTCAATCCGCAGATGGACGGCCAACTCCTGCGTATTCCGATACCGGAACTCAATGAGGAGCGCCGTAAGGAATTGGCAAAACTTGCATCCAAATATGCGGAAGCGGCGCGCGTGGCGGTTCGCAATGTCCGCCGGGACGGCATGGAAGTCCTGAAAAAGCTCGAAAAGGACCACAAGATCGGCCAGGACGAGCACCATAAGCAGGGCGATGAATTGCAGAAGCTCACGGATGCGCACATAAAAGAGATCGATCAAGTGCTCCACACCAAGGAGCAGGAGATCATGCAGGTATGAGGCGCGTTGTAGAGGTTGGTTAACATGGTTGCCGCGCCGCTCGACGCTCATACGCTTCCGCGCCACGTCGCCATCATCATGGACGGCAACGGCCGTTGGGCGAACAAACGCCACCTGCCGCGGCAGGCCGGACATGTTGCGGGCGTCGCCGCCGTGCGCGAAGTGGTGAAAGCCGCCACCGATATCGGTCTTCAGAATCTTACGCTCTACGCTTTTTCGTCCGAGAACTGGAAACGGCCGGCTCCAGAGGTCGGCGCGCTCATGGGGCTGTTCCGGCTCTATTTCCGTAACGACTTGGAAGATCTCATCGCACGCGGTGTTCGCGTGCGCGTCATCGGCAATCGTGACCGCGTCGCAAACGATATCCGCACGATGATCGAGGAGATGGAAAAGCGTACCGTCGATAACACGGGCCTGAACCTCACCTTCGCCTTCGACTATGGCGGACAGGAAGAGATCGCCGCCGCGGCGCGCGAATTGGCGCGTGCCGCGAAGGAAGGCCGCCTCGATCCGGAGACCATCACGCCGGAGTTGTTCGCAGCGCGTCTTTTCACCAGCGCTTTGCCCGAGCCCGATCTTGTCATCCGCACCAGCGGAGAAAGGCGTCTGAGCAACTTCCTGCTCTGGCAATCGGCTTACGCTGAGCTCCTGTTCGTCGAAACGCTGTGGCCGGACTTCACGCCGGAAAAATTTCTCGAGGCCATCGATCATTTTGGCCGGCGCGAACGCCGTTTCGGATCAGTGCCGGAAGCGGTCGCGTGACCGACACGCGGCACACTACGCCGGTGCGCGGTCTCTCATTTTCGCAGGATTGGATCACCCGTCCGCTGTTCGGGATTCTTCTGGCAGCGTTGGTCATCGCAGCCGATTTCAAAGGGGCGGGATACCTCGCTCTGGTCGTTGCCTCCGGCGCAATCTTCGCAACACGCGAGTGGCACCGGATGGTGTGGCCGCAATCCTATCTCTTTGAAATGACCCTTTCGGCCGTCACCATTATGGCAGCGCTGGCAGCGATCGTTTTTTGGCCCCGCGGGCCGATCGCATGGTTGGTCCTTGGCGCAGGAACCGCGATTGCGTTTGTCATCGCATTGATCCGTAGCGAGAGTCCGCTCTGGCAGGCCGGGGGCATTCTTTATGTCGGCGTTCCCGCGGTTGCGATGATCGCCGCGCGCGCTCTCCCTGCGAACGGTGCGTGGCTGATAGTCGGGCTGCTTCTGATTGTCTGGGCGACCGATACCGGCGCGCTGATCTCCGGCAACCTCATCGGCGGCCCGAAACTGACCCCGGTTCTGTCGCCGAATAAGACCTGGGCGGGCACTTTGGGTGGTATAGTCGCCGCCGCCATTGTCGAGGCGGTGTATGTCGGCGTCCTTGGGGGGAGTCCGGTGTTGGCATTTGCGTACGGAGCCGGCATTTCAGTCGTGGCGCATGCCGGCGATCTGTTTGAATCGTGGGTCAAGCGGTCATTCAATCGGAAGGACAGCGGCTCGCTCATACCCGGTCATGGCGGGATTCTCGATCGCATCGACAGCACGTTGTTCGCGGTGAGCACGCTGGCGGTCCTCGTTTTTGTGTTTGGGCTCGATCCGCTGTTTGGAGCGCGTCCATGAAAGCGCTCGCCGCGCAGCGAAAACATTTCGAATTGCCCGATCTGTCGGCTGTCTTGGGCAGAAAGGTGACCATTCTCGGTTCGACCGGCTCCATCGGCGTCAGCACGTTGAGCGTCGTCGCGCACGCGCGAGAGATTTACGGACCGGATGTGCTGCCGGTTGAGGCGCTGACCGCGCAATCGAACGTCGATGTGCTGATAGAACAGGCAAGGGCGATCCATCCGAAACTCGCCGTGATCGGCGACGCAAAACTGTTTGGCAGATTGAAAGACGGTCTGACTGGAACCGGCATTGAAGTCGGCGCTGGACGCGAGGCCGGGGTCGAAGCGGCGAAGCGGTCCTCTGACGTGGTGATGGTCGCAATCGTCGGCGCGGCGGCGATTGCGCCGGCGTTGGCTGCGATCGAACGCGGCGTCACGGTCGCGCTTGCGAACAAGGAATGCGTGGTTGCCGCAGGCGCCGTGTTCCACAATGCGATCCAGCGCACGGGTGCTTCCGTTATCCCCGTCGATTCCGAGCACAATGCCGTGTTTCAGGTTTTGGGCGATGGCAATGCCTCGGAAGTGGAGCGTGTGACGCTGACAGCCTCCGGCGGCCCGTTCCGCGAATGGTCGATGGACCGCATGCGCGCGGCGACACCTGCACAGGCCGTCGCGCATCCCAACTGGTCGATGGGCGCCAAGATTTCCGTCGATAGTGCGTCGCTGATGAACAAGGGCCTCGAACTGATCGAGGCACATTTTCTTTTTGCGCTGCCCCCCGAGCGGTTGGGTGTGATCGTACATCCGCAATCGGTGATTCATTGTCTCGTTTCTTACGGGGACGGCACGACGCTGGCGCACATGTCCGCGCCCGACATGCGTACGCCGATAGCCCACGCACTGGCGTGGCCGCGCCGCATTGCCTCGCCGTCGAGGCGCCTCGATCTCGCGGCGGTTGGCCAACTGACATTCCAGGAACCGGATCACCAGCGCTTCCGTTGTCTGGGCCTCGCGCTTGAATCCATGCGACTGGGCGGTCTGGCGCCGACGATCTTGAACGCAGCCAACGAGATCGCGGTCGCGGCGTTTCTCGACAGCCGCATCGGATTCTTGGACATTCCGCGGGTGGTGGAGGATACGCTAAGCGCGGCGCACACCTCTAACGCCGAAGCGTCCGCGCTTGACGGTGTGCTCGCGGCGGACGAAAGAGCAAGATCGATGGCCGGCGACATGTGCCGGCGCGTTGCCGTCTGAACGATCGGAACGAATGATGGAGCAATCATGATTGATGCGTTGCGCGGTCTGATCGATTGGGTGCCTCTCGGGCTGCCAGCGTTCCTGTTCGTGATCACGGTCGTCGTGTTCTTCCACGAACTCGGTCACTTTTCGGTGGCGCGTTTTTTCAATGTGAAGGTCGAGACGTTTTCGCTGGGTTTCGGACCGGAGATCGCGGGCTGGACAGACAGAAAAGGAACGCGCTGGAAAATCTCGTGGATACCGCTCGGTGGTTATGTGAAGTTTTTCGGCGATGCCGATGCGGCGAGCCGGCCGGACCGCGAAGCGGAAAAGGCGATGTCTCCCGCGGAACGATCCGAATCGCTGCTAGGCAAACCGATCTATCAGCGCATGGCCGTGTCCGCAGCCGGACCTTTCGCGAATTTCATTCTCGCGATCGTGATCTTCACGCTGATGTTCATGTTTTTCGGCAGGCTGGTTGTTCCTCCCATTATTGGAGCCATCACGCCCGGGAGTGCCGCCGAGCAGGCCGGCATCAAGCCGGGCGATATCGTGCGCAGCATCAACGGCACAGCTATCGTCGCCTATGACCAGCTGCCGCAGATCATCTCCCTCAGCGCCGGTGAAGACCTCGCGGTAACGGTCGATCGCGCGGGATCGCTGTTGACCCTGCACGCCACGCCGCGGCTGGTTCATCGTAAAGATCCGCTGGGATATATGGAAAATATCCCCACCCTGGGCGTGACCAACTCGCCAAAAGCCAGGCCCACGATCATCCACTACGGGCCGGTCGGCGCGTTTGCCGAGGCCATTGACCAGACATGGGGTCTGATCACGGGTACGCTGAAGAGCCTCGAGCAGATCTTTCTGGGCCGCCAGGATGCCAGTCAGCTTCGAGGGCCGGTTGGGACCGCCGGGCTGGCCAAGAAGGTCGCCGAATTGGGCTTTCTTGCCCTTATCCAACTGACGGCTCTACTTTCCGTAAGCATCGGCCTCATCAACCTTTTTCCCATTCCAGTGCTCGACGGGGGGCATCTTCTGTACTATGGATGCGAAGCTGTGCTGGGCCGTCCTTTGGGGGAAAAGGCCCAGGAAGTGGGTTTTCGGTTTGGACTGGCGTTGGTCTTGGGTCTCGTCCTGTTTGTGACCTGGAACGACATCGTCCGCTGAGCCTGATTTGGATCGCCGCATTCGCGGAATGTACCGTTCGCGGTAGTGTTAAGAGAACGAGTGGATGAGCGCCAACGCCCTGTTCGCCCGAGTGACGCGCACGGCTTTGGCCGCGGCGGTATTGGCCGTCTGCGCCGTTTCGATTCCCGCATCCGCGCAGTTGTTGTCCGGTCCGTCTGCCAAGCCATCCACCCCGGCAGCTGCCGCGCCCGACGCGGCACCACTCCCATCGATCCTGCACATCACGGTAAAGGGCACGCAGCGCATCGAGCCGGCGACGGTTCTTTCCTACATCTCCCTTCATGAGGGCGATCCCTATCAGCCACAGACCGCGGACCGCGCCCTGAAGGCGCTGTTTGCCACTGGCCTGTTTTCCAATGTGAAGGTGAACTGGGATCCGGCGACGTCGACATTGATCGTTGTCGTCACCGAAAATCCGATCATCAACCAGATCGACTACGAAGGTAACAGCAAGGTCTCGACCAAGGACCTCGAAAAGGAAGTGCAGCTCAAACCGCGTATGGTGTTCACGCGCACAAAGGTGCAGTCCGACGTTCAGCGCATCATTGAGGTCTACCGGCGCAACGGCAAGTTCGGCGCGACCGTCGATCCGCAGATCATTTCCCGCCCGCAAAACCGCGTCGATCTGATCTTCTCGATCCATGAGGGGCCAACGACCGGCGTAGCGCGCATCAGCTTCATCGGCAACAAATCCTTTGATGACGATACGCTGCGCAACCAGATCGCAACCGAAGAAAGTTCCTGGTGGCGCATCCTGGCGACAAACGACAACTACGATCCGGATCGGCTGACCTTCGACCGCGAGCAACTGCGCCGGTTCTATGTCGGCCATGGCTACGCCGACTTCCGCGTTGTCTCCGCGGTGGCCGAACTCACGCCGTCGCATGACAGCTTTTATGTGACGTTCACGGTCGATGAAGGCGACCTCTACAAATTCGGCAAGGTGGAGATCGAATCGAGCATCAAGGAACTCGATCCTCTGGCGCTGCGTCCGCTGGTCAAGATTCAGCCGGGCGATCTCTACAACGGCGAACTCGTCCAAAAGGCCATCGACTCTCTGACCAACGCCGCCGGAACGCGCGGCTACGCGTTTGCCGAAGTGCATCCTCGTATCCGCCGCGATCACGACCATCGTGTGATCGATGTGCTTCTCAAGATCGATCAGGGTCCGCGCGTTTATGTGGAGAAGATCAACGTCTCCGGCAACAACCGCACGCTGGACAAGGTGGTGCGCCGCGAGTTCCGTCTCGTGGAAGGCGATGCATTCAACCGTGTCCTCGTCGATCGTTCGCGCACGCGCATCCGGGGACTGGGCATCTTCAAGGACGTCGATATCAAGCAAACGCCGGGATCTCAGCCCGACCGCGTGAACCTCGACGTCAAGGTGACCGAGCAATCGACGGGCGAGCTTTCGCTGGGCGCGGGTTATTCCTCCACCAGTTCGGTCGTCGGCGAGTTCAGCTATACGGAACGCGATCTGTTCGGACGTGGCCAATATATGCGCGCCAGCGTTTCGCTGTCAGAGATCAGCAAGCAGTTCCAGTTCAGCTTCACCGAACCTTATTTCCTCGATCGCTCGCTTGCGGCGGGTTTCGATCTTTACGAGGTAGATACTGCCTATCAGCAGGCGCCGTACGAAGTCGTTGTTTCGGACGCCCAGTTGCGCGTCGGCTTTCCGACATCCGAGTACGGAACGGTCGCGCTGCGCTACAACTATCAGATTCAGGACATCAAACCGTACGCCAACGCGCCGGTGGAAGTTCGGCTGGGCGCCGGCACGACAAACACCTCGAGCATCGGTTTTACCTTCGCCTACAACACGCTGGACGATTACGTGAAGCCGACCAAGGGGCTCGCCTTCAGCTTTTCGCAGGACTTTGCGGGCTTTGGCGGAGGCGTGAAATACCTGAAGACTGAAGAGCAATTCGTCACTTACAAAAAGGTGCTTTGGGACAAGTTCGTGGGTTCGCTGGCGATCAATTCCGGCTATATCACGGGCTATTCCGGCGATCTGCTTCCGATCAACAACCGCTTCTTCAAGGGTGGCGACAGCTTCCGCGGCTTCAACCTCGCCGGTATCGGACCCCGCGATATCTCAGCCTCCAAGGACGTGAGTGCCCTGGGTGGCGACGTTTATATCATTGGAACGGCGCAGCTTCGGCTACCCAGCTTCCTCCCTGAGGACTATGGGCTGAATTTCTCGCTGTTCAGCGACTTCGGCACCCTTGGCGACATCGACGACAAGCAGCAACTTTGCGCGATCTATACTGGTAGCGGCGTAAAGTGCCTGATCAAGGACAATCTGGCGATGCGCGCATCGGCGGGTTTGTCGATCGGCTGGAAGTCGCCCTTCGGCCCCATCCAGGTCGATCTGGGCATGCCAATCCTCAAAACGGACTATGATCGTCCGCAGATTCTCCACTTCACCGCTGGTACGGGATTCTAAGACCATGACTCGCAAAATGCCGATTTCCGGAATGCTTGCAGTTGCCGGAACGCTCCTCCTCGCAAGCCTCTCGCCGCTCGCGGTCGCTCCTGCTTCTGGCGCAGCGACGCCACAACCGAAAATCGTGATCATCGATCGTTCGATCGTGCTGCGCGACTCGAAGGTGGGCCAGGATATCGTGCGCCAGATCAATGCCTACCGCGTGCAGGCCGAAAATGATCTCAAAGCGCAGGGCGAGGCGTTCCAGCGCGATGTCAAGGCGTTTCAGCAGCAGTCCGCCATTCTTTCGGCTGATCTGAAAGCCAAGAAGGTGAAAGAGCTGGAGGCGCGGCGCGCCGGTCTGCAGGGGCAGATTCAGAAAAAGCAGACCCTGATCGAGGGTGGATTTTACAAAGCGCGCACGACGGTCGAACAAGCGCTAAAGCCGATCCTTCTTGGTGTCATGGCGGAGCGCGGGGCCAACATGATGCTGGACCGCAATGCCGTCATTCTCGGCTCTAACGACGTCGATATCACGGGTCTGACCATTCAGCGGCTGAATGAAAAGCTTCCCACGCTGAAGGTCGAACTCGTTCCGCTGCCCCCGGGAATGCAGCAGCAACAGCAGCAACCGCCGCAGCAGTGACAAAGACGTCTCTGCTTTAGCTCGATGGCCGATCCCAGATTTTACGACAATCGTGGCCCCTTCGCACTCGCCAGGGTTTGCGAGCTGGCGGGCGCGCCATTGCCGGAAGATGCCGATGGCAACGCTGGTATCAATGACGTCGCCAGCCTGACTGGCGCCGGCCCGTCGCACCTGTCGTTCTTCGCGGGCGGCAGCGGCGACGCGGCGAAGCAATTTGCGCGGACGCGGGCGGGATTCTGCTTCGTGCCGTCCTCTTCGCAGGCTCAAGGTCCGGCCTCCTGCATACTCATTCGCTGCGCATCGGTGCAGCATGCCTTCGCAGCCGTGGCGCAGTTGTTCTATCCACAATCCGGTCTTGCGGTCTGGAACCAACAGGCGTTCGTCGATCCCACCGCGAAGATCGGAAAAGGCGTCATGCTTGCGCCAGGCGTCGTGGTCGGGCCCCATGTCGAGATTGGCGAAAACACACAAGTCGGTCCGAGCAGCGTGATCGCGCGTGGCGTCGCCATCGGTCGCAATTGCGAAATCGGCAGCAATGTCAGCATCAGTCACGCGTTGATCGGTGACGGAGTTTTGATTCTGCCGGGCGCGCAAATAGGGCAGCCCGGCTTCGGTTTCGCGTCCGGGCCCGGCGGGCACGTTAAAATCCCTCAGCTCGGCCGCGTTATTCTTCAGGACAGGGTCGAAATTGGATCGTGCACAGCCGTGGACCGCGCTGCGCTGGGCGACACGGTGATCGGCGAGGGAACCAAGATCGACAATCTGGTCCAGATTGGGCACAACACCCGCATCGGGCGACACACCGTGATTGTCGGCCATGTCGGGATTTCCGGAAGCTGCGAGCTCGGCGATTTCGTTGTGGTCGGCGGACAGGCCGGTATCGCCGATCACGTCAGCATCGGCGATGGCGCGCGTCTTGCCGCGCGTTCCGGTGTCATAGCATATGTTCCTCCGGGACAGGACTATGGCGGTATGCCCGCCAAACCGCTCAGGGAGTACGCGAGGGAACTGGCCGCGATTAAGATGCTGGTGAAAAAGGGCGCGAAGAAATCCTGATGGACAAGACGAACACAGAAGTTTCGCTGGATGTGGAGCAGATCAAGAAGCTGCTTCCCCACCGCGCGCCGTTCTTGTTTGTCGAGCGTCTGACCGACATCGTTCCCAACCAGAGCGCGACCGGGCACAAGGCGGTCAGCTACAACGAGCCCCATTTCCAGGGCCATTTTCCGGATTTTGCAGTCATGCCGGGTGTATTGATCGTAGAAGCGATGGCGCAGACAGCCGGTGCGCTTGTGGTCTATTCGCTGGGTCACGACAGCCCCGGCCGCAAGGTCTACTTTATGACCATCGACAAAGCACGGTTCCGCAGGCCGGTCCGGCCGGGCGACATGTTGCGCATTCCGGTAAGGGCGATCCGGCACCGCGGTCCCGTCTGGCGCTTTTCTGGAGAAGCCTTTGTCGGCGACGAGCTTTGCGCGGAAGCAGAGTTCAGCGCCATGATCTTCGATGAAAAAGATGGCGATTCATCCAACCTCCCTGGTTGAAGACGGCGCCGTTCTCGGCGCGGACGTTGAGATCGGCCCGTTCTGCAGCGTTGGCCCGCGCGCCTGTCTCGGCGATGGCGTGCGTCTTGTGTCCCATGTCACGATCGCCGGCAACACGATGGTTGGCGCACGGTCGGTCGTTCATTCCGGTGCCGTGTTGGGCGGGGGCGCGCAAATCCGTGGAGACAGGACCGCGGATGCAAAACTGGAGATCGGCGAGGATTGCGTCATCCGCGAATGCGTAACGATGAATTGCGGCAGCTCGAAAGACAAAGGCATCACGACGATCGGCGCGCGGGGATATTTCATGGCCTACAGCCATGTCGGCCATGATTGTCATGTGGGCGACGACGTGACGTTCGCCAACGGAACACAGCTGGGCGGTCATTGCCATATCGGCGACGGAGTCATCACAGGCGGCCTTTCCGCCGTGCAGCAATTCGCGCGTATCGGCCGGGGCGCTATGCTGGGCGGCCTCAGCGGCTGCAACCGGGACATCATTCCCTATGGGATTGCCTCCGGCCTTCACGCGGAGCTTGGCAATCTCAATCTCGTGGGTCTGAAGCGGCGCGGTGTTTCGCGCGACAGCATCAACGCGCTCCGGGCCGCGTTCAGATTGATCTTCCTGGAGACCGGCGGGTCAGTGGCGGACCGCGCACGCCGGGCCCGCGATAACTGGGGTCCTGTTTCCGAAGTCGCGGAAATCGTGGAGTTCATTCTCGCACCGGCAAAGCGTCCGATCTGCCTCGCTCGCCGCCGCGCAGGCGCAGGCGAAGACGAATGAGCGATGGTCTCGGCATCATCGCCGGTGGCGGCAATCTCCCGCGTGCGATTGCCGAAAGCGCGCGTGCATCCGGCCGGGCGGTATTCGTGCTCAAGCTCGCAAATCTGACCGAAGATTGGGCAAACGCCTATCCGAACGAGACCGTTGCGCTCGGCGAATTGGGCAAAGCCATGAGAGCGTTCAAGGCGCATGGCTGTAGCGACGTAACGCTCGCCGGAAATGTTCAACGGCCGAAGTTTTCCGAGATCAAGCTCGACACCAAGGCGATGCTCGCGGCGCCGCGCGTGATCGCCGCAGCGCTGAAGGGCGATGACGCGCTGCTGCGTTCCGTGGTCGATATGTTTGAGCGCGAAGGGCTGCATGTGGTCGGTGCGGCCGAAGCGGCGCCCGATCTCATCGCAAAATCTGGAGTGATGGGGCGTGTCAAGCCGAACACCGAGAACGAGTCCGATATCGTGCTGGCGTTCCGGGTCGCGCGCGCCATGGGGCAGTTTGACGTCGGGCAAGCGGCGGTCGTGTGTGCCGGGCTGACGCTGTCTGTCGAAGCGGCCGAGGGTACGGACGCTACGGTCGCGCGCGTCGGCGCTCTGCCGGAGCATATTCGCGGAACGCCGGGCAAGCCGCGCGGAGTTCTCGTTAAAGCGCCCAAGCCCATCCAGGATCGCAAAACCGATCTTCCTGTTGTCGGCGTGGAGACGATCCGTAACGCGGCGAAGGTTCATCTGGCCGGTATCGCTGTCGAAGCAGGGGGTGCGCTAATCGTTGACCGCACCGCGGTGGTCGCGGAGGCCGACAAGCTTGGCATCTTCCTTGTCGGCATTGCGGCCTGAACCATGCCTGCGCTCCCCACAAACCCTTTGAACCTGATGCTGGTGTGCGGCGAACCGTCCGGCGATCTTCTCGGTGGGCAGCTCATGGCCGGTCTCAAAGCGGTTGCCGGTGACAGCGTGAAATTCACGGGTGTTGGCGGTTCGGCAATGGCGGCGCAGGGGCTGAAAAGCCTCTATCCGCTCGACGCGACCGCGGTGATGGGATTGCGCGAAGTCGTGCCCAAAATTCCCGCTATTCTCCGCCGGGTACGAGAGGCTTGCGACTTCGCGATTGCGACCCGCCCAGATGCCGTCGTGATGATCGACAGCCCGGATTTCACGCATCGCATCGCGCAGCAGATGAAACGCCGCGATCCGTCGATCCGCACGATCAATTATGTCGCGCCGCAGGTATGGGCCAGCCGCGCCTATCGTGCGCGCAAGATGGCGCGGTACTTCGACCTGGTGTTGGCGCTGCTGCCGTTCGAGGCGCCGTTCTTCGAGAAATACGGCTTGCGCGCGGTGTTCGTCGGGCATCCGGTCATTGAGCGCGCGGAGAAGATCAAGGGCGGCGCGGAGTTCCGCACAAGACATGGAATTGCGCCTGATGCGCCGCTTCTCGTTGTTTTGCCGGGAAGTCGCACCAATGAAATCCGCTTTATCCTGCCGGAGTTTCGCGAAGCGGTCGCGAAGATAGCCACGCGCGTTCCTGGATTGGTAACAATCCTTCCCACGATTCCACATGTTGCGGCACGCGTGAAAGCGGCGACCGGGACCTGGCCCACGCCTCTGCACATTGTTGAAAGCGAAGTCGAAAAGTTTGCGGCCTTCGATGCCGCCGATGCGGCGCTGGCGGCGTCCGGAACCGTGACCACCGAGCTGGCATTGGCGCGCAAGCCGATGGTCGTCGGCTACAAGGCGGGATGGCTGACTTATATGCTCGCGCTGCCATTGATGAATGTGAAGTACATCACGCTCATCAACATTCTGCTCGGACGTGAAGCGGTGCCGGAATTCCTGCAGGCGCGGTGCAATCCCGACAATCTCGCCGAGGCCGTGACCAAGCTTTTGACCGACAAGGATGCCGCCGGGCACGAGCTTCACGACCTCGACGAGGCGACCGCCTTGCTGGGACGTGGCGGCGAAGCGCCGAGCATCCGCGCGGCGCACGCCATCGTCGATTTTGTCCGCGGCTCCTAACGCTTCGCGATCGGAATGTATTCGCGCTGCTTTGCACCCGTGTAGATCTGGCGCGGCCGGCCGATCTTCTGCGCCGGATCTTCGATCATCTCGCCCCACTGGGCGATCCAACCGACGGTGCGCGCAAGTGCGAACAGCGCCGTGAACATGCTGGTGGGGAAGCCCAGCGCCTTCAGCGTGATGCCCGAATAGAAATCGATATTCGGGTAGAGCTTTTTCTGGACGAAATAATCGTCCTGCAGCGCGATACGCTCCAATTCCATCGCGACTTTCAGAATCGGATCGTCGGCATGACCGACTTCCTCCAAAACCGCGTGGCTTTGCGCCTGCATCGCCTTGGCGCGGGGATCGTAGTTTTTGTAGACGCGGTGGCCGAAGCCCATCAGACGGAAATTGTCGTTCGGATCCTTCGCGCGCTTGATGAATTCCGGAATGCGATCGACGCTTCCAATCTCTTCCAGCATTTTGAGAGCGGCTTCGTTGGCGCCGCCATGCGCGGGGCCCCACAGACATGCAATGCCGGCGGCGATGCACGCGAACGGGTTGGCGCCCGATGACCCGGCAAGGCGCACCGTCGATGTCGATGCGTTCTGCTCATGATCGGCGTGGAGAATGAAGATCGCATCCAGCGCTTTGGCGAGCACCGGATTGACCTTGTACTCCTCGGCCGGAACCGAGAACGTCATGCGCATGAAGTTTTCCGTGTAGCCGAGATGATTGAGCGGATACACGAAAGGCTGACCGATCGTGTATTTGTAAGCCATTGCGGCGATTGTCGGCATCTTTGCGATCAGGCGGTGGCTCGCGATCTCGCGCTGACGTGGATCGTTGATGTCGGTGGAGTCGTGATAGAAAGCCGAAAGCGCACCGACCACGCCGCACATCACCGCCATCGGGTGCGCGTCGCGGCGGAAACCGCGGAAGAAGGTCGACATCTGGTCGTGCACCATCGTGTGCATGGTGATCGAATGGTTGAACGCCTTGGCCTGATCCTTGTTCGGCAATTCGCCGTGCAGCAGGAGATAACAGACCTCCAGAAACGTGGAGTGCTGGGCCAGCTGATCGACGGGATATCCGCGATAGAGACATATGCCCTTGTCGCCGTCGATGAAGGTGATGTCGCTTTCGCAGGAAGCTGTAGAGGTGAAACCGGGATCGTAGGTGAAGACGTCGGCATCGCCATAGAGCTTACGGATATCGATGACGTTGGGACCTTCGGTGCCGGAATAGGCAGGCAACTCAAAAGATTTGTTTTCGTAGATCAGCGTGGCCTTGCCGGCCGGAGTAAGCTTGCTCGCCTTCATCGCTCTAAGCTCCTTATGCCACCCTCCCGGGCGGCGCCCGTTTCAGTTATCTTGCACTGCACAATTATAGGCCAACTCGGTTAATTCCGTCACTCCCCCTTCCGTCCATCGAGCGACTTTTCGGGCTTTGGATTAGACGCTGTAAGCCTTTAATCTAACAAGGGATTCTTGCCCTCCGAGTACTTCCATCATCTCGAATAACGGGGGTGAGCTGGCCTTTCCCGTGAGAGCGGCGCGCAAGGGTTGAGCGATTTGCCCAAGTTTAAGTCCTTCCGCATCTGCGAAGGCGCGGGCAGCGGCTTCAAGTGCCTTGCCGGTCCAGTCCGTCGCTTCCAGCGCTGGAAGGACGCGCCCGATCGTGGCGCGCGCTTCGGCGGGGAGATTCTTCTGTGCGGCATCATCGAGCGTGCGCGGCCCGTCGCTGAACAGGAACTCGGCGGATTGCGCGAGCTCTATGAGCGTCTTTGCCCGCTCCTTCAACCCGGGCATCGCCGCGAGGAGGCGAGCCTTAGCTCTATCGTCGAGCATACGCGGCGGAGTCTCGCGCGTTAGCACGGCTTCGATTTCTTTCGACAGTGCCGCGTTGTCCGTGGCGCGGATGTAATGGGCGTTCAGATTGTCGAGCTTCTTGAAATCCAGACGGGCAGGACTGCGACCGATGCTTTCGAGATTGAACCACGCGATCGCTTTCTCTGTCGGAATGATCTCGTCATCGCCGTGGCTCCAGCCAAGACGCAACAAGTAGTTGCGCATCGTCTCCGGGAGATAACCCATATCGCGATAGGCCTCGACAGCGAGCGCACCGTGGCGCTTCGATAGTTTTGCGCCGTCGGGACCGTGGATCAGCGGAACGTGGCCATAAACAGGCTCCGGCCACCCCATCGCGTGGATGATCTGCAGCTGGCGCGCGGCGTTGTTCAGGTGATCGTCGCCGCGGATGACGTGGGTCACGCCCATGTCGAAATCGTCGACGACGACCGCGAGCATGTAGGTCGGCGTGCCGTCGCTGCGCAGTAGCACCATGTCGTCCAGTTGATCGTTCCTGAAGCGTACGTCGCCCTGCACGACATCGTGCACGACGGTCTCACCGGTTTGCGACGCCTTGAGCCGGACGACGAACGGCGCGCTTGGCGGCGCTTCCAACGGATCGCGGTCGCGCCAGCGTCCATCATAGCGCATCGACTTCCCTTCGGCGCGTTGCTGCGCGCGCATTTCGTCGAGTTCCTGTGCAGTTGCGAAGCAGCGGTAGGCTTTGCCTTCGGCAAGCAGTTGCTCTGCGATCTCGCGATGGCGACCAGCCCGCGCGAACTGATAGACGGTCTGCCCGTCCCAATCCAAGCCCAACCAATTCAAACCGTTCAGGATCGCCTCGACCGCCTCTGGCGTCGATCGTTCACGGTCAGTGTCTTCGATGCGCAGAAGAAAAGTACCGCCGGTGTGGCGGGCATAGAGCCAGTTGAACAGCGCCGTACGCGCGCCGCCGATATGCAGCATGCCTGTGGGAGAGGGCGCAAAACGAAGGACGGGTTTCTTGTTTCCAGTCATGGTAGAGAATGGCAGCCGATGTTGGGCGGTGTCTTTGCAGGCGAGGCTTCTAGCAGGCCGTTTTCGATGGTGGTAGGTCCGCTTACGGGCTTTCGGCGCTGGACGCCGGAGGTGGGAGAATTCGGCGCGTGGCCGATGACACTGCTGCGCGCCTGCCGCGATCATGCCCTGGCTGATCGCGAGCGATGGCCGCTATGGCTTCCGGTCGGATTTGGCGCAGGTGTCGGGCTTTATTTCGCTTTACCGATCGAGCCGTCGATTGCCGTGGGCGCCGTTGCCGGTTTGGCAGGCTTGGTGTGCGCCATCCTTTCGGCGCGGACTGTACAAACCTCTTTCCGAGTTTTGCTGGCCGCGCTCGCCGTCGTCGCAATGGGCTTCGGCTATGCAAAATGGCGCGAGGTTTCTGTTGCCGCGCCGGTTCTTCAGCGCAATGCCGGACTTGTGCCGCTCGACGGGCGTATTGAAAGCGTGCAGGTGCATGGTAAGGGCGTGCGTATCGTACTGGGGGCGCTGGGCTCCGATCGGTTTCAAGAAAGCAGCGCCCCGGCGCGCGTGCGGGTTTCGATCCGCGCCGTCACGCCGGAACTTGTTCCGGGAAACTGGATTCACCTGCGCGCGATGTTGATGCCGCCTCCAGCACCTGCTGCACCGGGAGGTTATGATTTCGGCCGCGCCGCATTCTTCGACCGCATCGGCGGTGTAGGATACGCGTATGGCCGCGCGAGCGCGATTGGCCCTCCGAGGGCCAAAACCTTCGACGAATGGATCGCGACATCGATTGCCCAATTGCGCTGGCGGATGACGCAACGCATTCAGACTGCACTTCCCGGTAGCGTGGGCGGCATTGCGTCCGCGCTGATCACGGGCGACCGCGGGTCGATTTCCGATGACGACGAGGCGGCCTTGCGGGACGCGGGGCTCGCGCATGTGCTCGCGATCGCAGGACTGCATATGGCGCTGGTGGGACTGGGGTTGTTCTGGATCGTTCGCGCCATTCTGGCGGCGATCCCTGTCGTTGCACTGAATTATCCCATCAAAAAATGGGCGGCGATTGCGGCGCTCGCTGGCGCGACATTCTATCTTGTGATCAGCGGCGCCGCCACGCCCGCGACGCGTGCCTACATCATGCTGATGACTATGCTGACCGCGATCCTGATGGATCGCCCGGCGCTCTCCATGCGGTCTGTGGCGCTGGCGGCGTTCGTTATCTTGTTGCTGCGACCGGAAAGTCTTCTGGAACCGGGCTTTCAGATGTCCTTCGCAGCGGTCGCGGGATTGGTTGCCGTGGCCGAGTGGGAGGCGGCTCGTCGCGTTCATGACGGACCGCGTGCTTTTGGGAGCGTACGCCGCTATCTCCGAGGTATTGCCATCACGAGTCTCGTCGGCAGCATCGCAACCGCGCCTTACGCGATCTTCCATTTTGACCGGGCCACGCACTACGCGGTGCTTGGCAATCTCCTCGCCATGCCTGTGATGGGTTTTGTGACCATGCCCGCGGCCGCGATCTCCGTTATCGCGATGCCGTTTCATCTCGAGGCATGGCCGCTAAAGATCATGGGCTGGGGGATCGATGTCATGCTCTCCGTTGGACGGCTTGTGTCGGGCTTACCCGGCGCGATCTCGACCGTGTCGGCTTGGCCAATGCATGCGCTGGTCCTTTTGTCGCTCGGAGGATTGTGGGTCGTCCTGTGGCGGCGGAGCTGGCGATGGGCCGGCCTTGTTCCAATTATCGCCGGCGTCGTGCTCGCGTTGGCCACACGTGGACCGGACATCCTTGTCGCGCGGGATGGCGCGACGGTCGCCATTCGCGGTTCCGATGGCGCCCTTCGTCTGATGCGCAAGGCAAGCGACGGCTACTCCGCGGACGAATGGCTCAAACGTGACGGCGACAGCCGCGACTCCGGTGCGGCCGTCGCCACGCGGAAAGATGGCGTGAGTTGCGATAGCTATGGCTGCATCGCGAAGGCCAGGAGTGGCGCTGTGGTCGCCGCTGTCCAGCGTGTCGATGCATTGGAAGAGGACTGTGCTAGCGCCACCATCGTTGTGAGCGCAGTTCCGGCCGGCCGCAACTGCACACAGCCCAGGCTCGTCATCGACAAGTTCGATGTTGCTCGTGCCGGCGGATATGCGATCTGGTTGGGCAACCAAATGCGTGTGGGAA
>CAZCJI010000009.1:0-20133 GCA_964498625.1 uncultured Rhizobium sp. | reverse complement strand
GTTTCCGCGCTTCTGCGGCGGATACATGTCGAGCATCACCGCCTGCGACAGCGGGCCGAGTGCTGCGCCGAACGCACCCTGGAGCAGCCGGAACATGATCATCTGCTCCAGCGACTGCGCCAGCCCGCACATCATGGATGTGACGGTGAAGCCGGCGAGGCTGATCATCAGGAAGTTCTTCTTCCCGAAACGCGCGGCGATCCATCCGACCGGCGCGGTCATGATGGCCGCCGCGACGATATAGGAGGTCAACACCCAGGTGATCTGATCGCGCGAGGCTGAAAGGCTGCCCTGCATGTAAGGCAGCGCCACGTTGGCGATCGTGGTGTCGAGCGCCTGCATCAGGACACCCGCCATCGAGCCCATCAGCACGGCCCAGACCGCGACGGGACTGTCGTAATGTTCGGCGCTGTGCGGCGCGGTGTGGGCGCTCATGGGCTTAACTGCCCGTCAGCATACGGTCCCAGCGGCGCTTGCCGGTGTCGATGGAAATGACGGCGCTCATGCCCGCACGCAGCGGCGCGGAACAGCTCGACTTGTCGAGCGCGATCTTCACCGGAATGCGCTGCACGACCTTCACCCAGTTGCCGCTGGTGTTTTCCGCGGGCAAAGCGGAGAACGCGGAATCGCTGGCGGCGGAGACAGTGTTGACATGACCGTGCCACTTGCAGCCGCCATAGGTATCGACCGTCACATCGACGGGATTGCCCTCGCGCACATAAGTGAGATCGGTCTCCTTCATGTCGGCTTCGATCCAGAGATTTTTCTCCGACACAATGCCAACCGCGCTCGTCGTCGTGAACGCAGACATGGCGGAGATCACAAGTGTGCCCGGCTGCAGCGAATCCACTTCGCTGACAATGCCGTCGAACGGCGCGCGTACAACCGCGTGATCGAGCTGGCGCTGCATCTCATCGACATTCGCCTGCGCTTTCTGATAGTCGGGGGTCTGCTGCGCAGGCAGGTTCGGATTGCCGTTGAGTTTTGCAAGCTGAACGTCCGCCGTCTGCTTCAACGAAATCAGCGTTGCCTGCGCACTCTGCAGCGTACCGCGCGCCTGATCGAGCTGCGACGGCGCGATGGCGTTGGCCTTGGAAAGCGCGACATAGCGGTTGAACGTCAACTGCGCGAGATTGACCTGTGCCTGCTGCGCCGCCATCTGGCCGATCATGCTCTTATAAGTGGCACGCGTGGACTCGACATCCTGCACGGATTGCGCAAGCGCGGCCTTCGCGTTCTCGAGCGCGATCTGGAACGGTTTCGGATCGAGCCGGAAGAGAACCTGGCCCTTCTTGACGTGCTGGCCTTCCTTGACATCGACGTCCTGCACCAGCCCGGAAACGTCGGTGGAGACCATCAGCTTCGCGGAATGCACATAGGCATCGTCGGTGCCGACATAGCGGCCACCGGTCAGATACACGATCAGCGCGATCGCGGCGACCAGGGCGACACCCCAGACCATCGCGATGCGGCGCAGGCGCGCCTTGTCCGCCCATAGCTCCGCGAGGGCGCCTTTCACATGCGTTCCATAGCGGCGCGTCAGCGGTTCATAGGCGACGGATTCAGATCTCAACGCAGCCACGATACTTACTCCCCGGCCGCTGCAAGCCTGGCGTCATTCGCAGGCTCGGCCGTCAATTTCGTTTTCATTTGCAGAAGTCCATCCAGCATGGTGCTCAGCGTCGTACCCGTAATGCCGTCGGTGAGATCCGCATGGATGCTTTTTTTGTGGCGCGCGATCTCGGCGAGGATCGGCGTCGATGCCGGAAGAAGGTGCAATCGCCGCACGCGACGGTCGCTGGGATCGGGCCGGCGCTCGACCATGCCCCGCGCTTCCAGGCGATCGACGAGGCGTGCGACCGTAATCGGCTCGACCTCGCAGATCGTCGCCAGCTCGTTTTGCGAGATGCCCGGCTGACGGTCGAGGCGCGCGAGGATGATCCACTGGGCACGGGTCATGCCGAAGGCGCGCGCGGCCTGATCGAACCGGGTCCGTGTCAGCCGCGCCACGTCGTGCAGGACAATCAGGAGGTCCCGTTCGAGAGCGTTGGGTGGGGTCTTAGTATCCATCATCGCAGGTATATAAGCTGGCTTATAATAACGTGCAAGATGATAACGCAAATTATCTGTTACAAATAATCTATTAAAATCAAATAGTTATTTTTTTAGAGCGACTTTAGGTCCTCCCGGAAAGCAACAGGACGGAGCAGCCGCTCCGTCCTGTCTCTGATCTACGATGGCGCCGCGCGAGGCGGTGCCGATGTGCTTTTTACCAGGCGCCGCCCAATTGAGCCTTCCAGGAGGCTTCGATCTGGCCGATCACGCTGTCCGGGAAAGGAACGTAGTCGAGCTTCTCGGCATCGGCCTTGCCGTCATGGAGCGCCCAGTCGAGGAACTTGAGAATTTCCTTGTTCTTGTCCACCGGATAGTCCTTGCGCAGCAGCATGTAGGTTGCGGCTGTGATCGGCCAGCTCTCGGCGCCGGGCTGGTTGGTGAGGATTTCGTAGAAATCCTGAACCTTGGAGAAGTCCGCGTTCGATGCAGCGGACTGGAACGCGCCCATTGTCGGCTTCACACGCGCACCGGAGCTGTTGATCATGTCGGTCCATGCAAGGCCATTTTGCTTTGCGTAGGCGTATTCGACATAGCCGATCGAGCCCACCGTCTGCTGCACGGTACCGGCAACGCCGGCATTGCCCTTGCCGCCAACGCCATTCGGCCAGCTCACCGATGTGTCGGAGCCGACACTTTTCCACTCAGGAGCAACCTTGGTCAGATAGTTGGTGAAGTTGAACGTTGTGCCCGAACCATCGGAACGGTGGACGGTGAGGATCGCCATGTTCGGCAGCGACGCCTTCGGATTCAGCTTCTTGATTGCCGCATCGTTCCACTTTGTGATCTTGCCGAGGAAAATGTCGGCAAGCGTCCTACCGTCCAGCACAAGCTGGCCAGCGCCGACGCCGGGCAGATGCACAACCGGAACGATCGAGATCACGACCTGCGGAAACTGGACCAGATTGTTGCTCTGGAGATCGGCGTGCACCAGCGGCTTATCGGAATTCGCGAAATCGACCGTCTTCGATTCGATCTGCTTGATGCCGCCGCCGGAACCGATCGGCTGATAATTGATCTGGTTGCCGGTCTTATCGTGATATTTCTGCGCCCAGATGCTGAGCACGGGATAGATGGCGGTGCCGCCCGCGCCGTTCAAATTCGCGGCGGAAGCCGCAGAGGCGGCCGTAAGCGCGATGGCGATCGCGGCGACGCCCATCTTGAAGGTGGTTTTCATAATTTCCTCGCTTGGTCTTTCGTCCCCCAACGGGACCGTGTCTCAAAACTTTTCAGAAGCAGTACAGCCTGCGGATATGGCGATATCCGCAGGCTGCATTAACTTCTAGTTAGTTACCATTTCAACTGTGTGAACAGACCGATTTCGTTGTACGCGCCGCTCGCACCCGGAACGGTGGTACCGATCGTACCGTTCGAGGTCGCAAGCGTGCCGTTAGTGGCATCGTCGTGCTTGTACACAAGCGACAGGTCGACGATCTTCGTCGCGCTCCAGGTCACGCCGAAGTTGTAGTAGTTGTCATGAAGCTTGTTGTTCGTGTCGCCATTCGGTTTCACATAGTCATACCGGCCGAACACCGCGAAATCCGGAAGGAACTTGTAAGACACAAAGCCGCCATAGCCGTCGGCATGATCCTTCGTGGTGGTGGTGACGTTGTTCCAGTCGCTGGCGCTGAAATACTCGATGCCGGCATGGATGTCGCCGGTCGAATAAGCGGCAACAGCGTCGAAGCGTGTCGCCGTGTGGTAGACCGTCGCGCCCTCGACGTCCTTGCCGAGGTGACCGTCATAGCCGCCGACGCCAACGACGAAGCCATTCCAGTTGAGGTTGACGCGGCCTTCAACATCGAGGTCCTTGGAGCGGTTCACGCCGCCGCCGATCGGATCGTTCTTGTAGCCATCGCCGTTGATGACGGACACCTGATACGCGAGCAGACCGTCGGCGAACTTGCCGAAGAAATGCGCGCCGAAATCGGTGGACGTGCCGAACTTCGTACGATCGATCATGACGTTTTCAACGTAGCGATAGCCATAGAGGCTTTCGACGAAAGGCACCCACGGCAGATCGGACGCGCCGACGCGAACATCGAACGCATCGCCGAACACCTTCGCCTGCAACCAGGCCTTCTTGAGGAAGAGCTGGCTGGCCTTGGTGGTGCTGTCATAGGTCACGTCGGTTGTAATGTTGGCCGACCAGACGTCGTCGAACTTGTGATCGACCGCGATGTAGAAGCGTTTCACGTCGAAGTTCGTGCCGTCATCCGTCTGCTTCACGCCCGAGACTTTGTGCTCGATATTGCTGAAATCGATGAACGCCGTGCCGCCGATTGTGGTGTTGTTCCACCAGCCCACCAGCTTGTCCGACCATTTGGACGTATCGTCGTTGATCTTGGCCTGGCGCTGCTCGGAGGCCTGAACTTCGGCTTCAAGAGCGGAAATGCGCGCCTCGAGATCCGCATTCGACGGACCCGTGTCCACCGGCTGCGAACTCGCAGAGGTCCCGTCCGATTGAGACTTGCCGCTCGATGCCGCGTTGGCGGACACCGTCAAAGCGATGATCGCGGCGCAGGCCATCAATGCTGTTTTCCCCTTCATGCAACCCTCTCTCAATGTTCAAGGACAAGACCGGCCGTCGCGTGGAAGGACGCCAATTCGTCCCCTCGTGGCCGCTCTTTCTGCCCGCGGGATGAATTCCAGTGGGGGGCGACAGGGACGTAACAGTTATGTGACGGACATGTGACAATGCCCGTTTCGAAGCATTCGGCATCGCAGCGTTGCGGATGGGCTACAGGGTCAAAATGTCCTGTCCCCAGGATTATCCGGGGGTGGCTGCGCTGGCGTCATCCAGGCTTTGTATGATGATCGAAGCGAGTCGAGGTTCGCTGAGATGCGCTTCTTCTTCGTCTTTTTCCTGGCGGCGTTCATGCTGCACTCGCTGGACGCAGCAGCTGCCCACGAGCAGGCCTACGCCTATGAAATCCGGCATGACCGCTGGAGCGAGGCCGACGAGCGGGACTATCGCGATTTCATCGCGGCAATCGGAAACTCCGACTGCAGCACGCTGGATATGTGCCTGCACAGCAGCGCCAATCCATTCCGGGACACGGACAATCCCGCGTTCGTCTTCAAATCGGATTGTGCCCAGCTTCCCTATCTCCTGCGCTTCTATTTCGCCTGGAAGCGCGGACTGCCGTTCTCGTTCGAGAGCGCGGTCGATTCACGCGGAGGCGAGACGCGCGATCAGCGCTACAGCCGCGAGGGAAATGCGGTGACGCAACGGTTCGATGTTCCGAGCGGGGCGAACGGCTATGCAATCATCGGACGCCTTAGCGAATTGGTCTCGTCTGCGTCCTACCGGATTCACCCCGATCTGGAAGAACCGCTTGAGCCCGATCTCTATTCGCCGAAGATCGCTCCCGCGTCTATCCGCCCGGGCACAATCGTCTACGATCCGGCGGGCCATGTCGGGATCGTGTTCGATGTGGACGCGAAAGGCCGCATCCATTTCTTCGATGCCCATACCGACTTTTCGCTGACGCAGATGACGTACGACCTGCGCTTCTCGCGTATGAAGCCGTCGGTCGGCGCCGGCTTCAAGAACTGGCGCCCCGTCCGGCTCGTCGGGTTCACGACGCGCGAAGACGGTGTGCTTGTCGGCGGCCACATGGAGGTCGCATCGAACGGCGATATCGCCGACTTCTCCGACGAACAGTTTTTTGGGAATGGCAAGAGACACAGCGATGCGAACTGGGCCAACGGCACGTTCGCGCTGAACGGCGAAACTCTGGATTATTATGACTATGTCCGCGCGCAGCTTGCGGGCGGCACGTTGCTGTTCGATCCCATCGGCGAGATCGCGGATATGGGGCGTTCGAACTGCCTGGATCTTCGCTATCGCGCGCAGGCTGCGGCTCTTGCGATCGCCAGGGGCATGGAGAACAGGCCGGAGCCAGACCGTCTGCCCTACAATATCTACGGCGCGGATGGCGATTGGGAGTTGTACTCGACACCCTCGCGCGATGCGCGGCTAAAGACCGCTTTCAAGCATCTGCGCGACATGGCCCAGCGCTTCGTCGAAATGGCGGCGAGTCGCGATCCGCATCTCTCTTACCAGGGCAGCGACATCGCCGGCGACCTGTTGCGCGCCTATGACGATGCGACCCGCTTCTGCCGGGTGGTCTATGCGAACAGCGACGGCAGCCGCGTGATCCTGAGCTACGAGGAGGCACGTGAACGCCTGTTTGCAATGTCGTTCGATCCCTATCAATGCATCGAGCGCCGCTGGGGGGATTCGACGGCCCCGACCTGCGCGGACGGAGAGGTCAAGCGCGCCTGGTATGATGCCGAACAGAATCTGCGCAACCAGATCGAGCGGACCTACGATGCGCGGATGGATTATTCGCTGGATGATTTGCAGACACGACAACCCGGTGCCGCCGCCGCGCCGGATACGGATGTGCGCACATATCTCCTGAATGCTGGCGTTCAGGCCGTCAAAGCGCCATAGCGGCCGCGATAGAACACCAGCGGCGCGCCATCGTCCCGGCGCGCGAACCGCACGACGCGGCCGATCAAGATAAGGTGGTCGCCGCCTTCGTGGACCGCCTCGCGTTCGCATTCGAACACCGCGTGGGCGTCGGCGAGCGCCGGCGGCCCCAGATCCGTTTCAAGCAAATCGACATCGTGCAGAGAATGTTCACCCTGTTTCGCGAGGCGGGACGATACGCTTTCATGCTCGGTGCCGAGCACATTGATCGTGAACGCCTCCGCTTCGGCGAAGATTGCATAGCGGTTCGAATCCTTCTTCAGGCACCACAGCACCAGCGGAGGATCGAGAGACACGGACGCGAAGGAGTTTACGGTCATGCCCACGGGGTCCGCGCCGCCCATTGCGGTCACAACGGCGACCCCGGTGGGAAACGAACCCAGCGCGTGGCGGAAAGCCTTGGTATCGAAGCTCATTTTGCGAGTTTGCCGGTTTCAACGCTTGCTTAACAGGGTCTCTGGCATTGTCGCCACCAAACCGGACGAGGCAAGGGCGACAAAGATCGCCTTCCCGTGCGGAATGGGTCGTTTGGTGGGACAGGAACATGGCAGGCGAAAACGCCGTCATCATAAAGCGCGTCAAAAAGGGCGGGCACGGCGGTCATCATGGCGGCGCGTGGAAGGTCGCCTATGCCGATTTCGTGACCGCGATGATGGCCTTCTTCCTCTTGATGTGGCTCATCAACACCACCACGCCCGAACAGAAGCGCGGCATCGCCGATTATTTCGCGCCGCAGAGCATTGCACAGACCTTGAGCGGATCGGGCGGCGTGCTGGGCGGTCAGGTCATGGGACAGGAAAGTTCCCGCGCCGGCGGCGCCGCATCCGTGTTCCAGAAAAACAGCCCGTCATCGCCCAGCAGCAAATCCAAATCGACGCAGGCACAGACGAGCCAGGGCGGCGCCACGAGCAACGACAACCAATCTTCCGACGCGCAAGCCGGCGCCGGCGATGCCAACGACCGTTCAACGTCATCGGCGCAGGACGGCGAGTTCGAGCACGCCGCCGAAGCGATTCATCAGGCGATCCAGGACAATCCCGATCTCGCGCAGATGTCCAAGCAGGTGATCGTCGATCAGACGCCGGAAGGGATGCGCATCCAGCTTGTCGATCAGGACGGACGGCCCATGTTCCAGCAGGGCACCGCCGAACCGATGCCCTACACCAAGCGCCTGCTCGCCGAAGTCGGCAAGATCATCGATCGCCTGCCCAATCGCGTCTCGATCAGCGGACACACCGAAGCGACGCCGTTCACCGCGGCGAGCGGAAAGACCAACTGGGAATTGTCCGCCGATCGCGCCAATGCCGGGCGCGCGCTTCTGCAGTCGGCCGGGCTGCCGAGCGATCGCATTTACGAAGTCGCGGGCAAGGCGGGATCGGAACCGTTGCTGCCGGAAGATCCGAACGGCTCCGCCAACCGCAGGCTCAGCATCACGCTTTTGCGCGAAGCACCGCCCGCTCCGCCCAGTCATCAACTCTGATCGGTTAAAGCACTGGCGTTGACGCCGAATCCCTTGTCATAATCGCCGCTTAGAAGTGAGACCGACAGGACCGTGACCAACCAGCGCGATACACGCGTTCCGCAGTTCTTTCTGACACCGGGGGGGCCATGCCCCTATCTGCCGGGGCGGACGGAACGTAAGGTTTTCGCGCGTTTGAACGGCGTCCTCGCGCAGCCGCTGAACGAAGCCCTGACCCATTCCGGATTCCGCCGCAGCCAGTCGATCGCGTACCGGCCGGCGTGCGAGAGCTGCTCGGCCTGCGTGTCGGTGCGCATCATTGCCGGCGAGATGGATTTCACGCGCGGCCTGAGGCGCATCGTCAGGCGCAATGCCGATCTCGTGTGCACGGAGGTCACAGCCGAAGCAACACGTGAGCAATTCGCGTTGCTGCGCACCTATCTCGACTCGCGCCATGCCGGCGGCGGTATGTCGGATATGGGGCTGTTCGATTATGTGGCGATGGTCGAGGAGACGCCCGTCAATACCCATATCGTCGAATATCGCCGCCGCGGCGAAAACGGCGAGCCCGGCGCACTTGTCGCCTGCGCGCTGAGCGATGTGCTGCGCGACGGATTGTCGATGGTCTACAGCTTCTTCCATCCCGGAGAGGATGCTCGCAGCCTGGGCACATACATGATCCTCGATCATGTGCATTCGGCACGGGTGCGCGATTTGCAGCATGTCTATCTCGGCTATTGGGTACAGGGCAGCGAGAAGATGGACTACAAGGCGCGCTTCAAGCCGATGGAAGCGCTTGGCCGCGAAGGCTGGGAACGGCTTTGAAGCCCTCCGTCAGCGCCGGCTTGTTCACGATAGCGCTGATCCTGATTGCAGCAGCTATCGCGATGCTATGGCATTAAGTCATCGACCGGAACATCAGCATGTCGTCGTAGTAGCGGTCGCCGACATGAAGCGAACGCGGGATGCGGCCGATCTCACGAAAACCGTGACGCTGATAGAATTTGATCGCGCGCGCGTTTTCGGCATTCACGGTCAGCTGGACCTGTTCGACCACGGTCGATGCATGTTTCAGAAGCGTGGTCATCAACGCATCCGCAAGGCCGGTACCGCGAGCGCCATCGCGCACATACATCGCGCCGATATCGCCGGTGTGCGCGAGCTTCGGCCGCGACGGGCGCGAGAACACGACCATGCCGCTGAGCGCATCATCGACGAAACCGCCGAAAGACGATGCGCTCGCCAGCCGCCTGAGCCATTTCTCTTTCGGTGACGCCTCCTCCTGGGCAAGGTCGGCGGCGAAATTGGCCGGCAGCAGCCGCAACGATTCCAGCCGAAGAGCGCGAAAGGATTCGTAGTCCTCCGGCGTGATCAGCCTGACGCCGATCGTCATTCCGAGCCGCCGAAGCGCTGTTTCCACTCTGCGATCTGTTCGTCGGTGATCTTGGCGAAAAGAACGTCGGCCGGCGTGATCGCCTGTCCGGCCGCGAGCTGGTCCAGCTCCTTCGCCATCGGCGCCGAGGGCCATGGGATGAGTCCGTCGATGCCGGCTACCGGCTGGATCGTCTTGTGGATCGCAAGCGCAGCCGTTGGCATCACCGGCCAGATAAGATGTGAAAATGTGTGCACCAGATTAAGCCCCATGCGCACACCCACCGCGGCTTTCGCGCGGTCCGTCTTGATGGCTGTCCACGGCGCGGCGCGTGTGAGGTATTCATTCCCGGCCACAAAGATCGCGCGCAGTTCGGCGAGCGCTTTGCGGAAATCGATGGCTTCGAAATATTCCGTGCAGGTTTTGACACGGTTATCGAGCTCCGCGATCAGCGCGTTTTCTTCTTCGCCATACGCGCCTTCGCCCGGCACCTTGCCATCGAAGCGCGCGGCGCAGAACTTGGTGACCCGGTTGACGAAATTGCCCAGCACGTCGGCCAGATCCTTGTTCACCTGGCCCGCGAAATGCTCCCAGGTGAAATTGGAATCCGAACTCTCCGGCGAATTCGCCATCAGGTAATAGCGCCAGTAATCGGCGGGAAGAATCTCCAGCGCCGAATCCATGAACACGCCGCGATGCTGCGAGGTCGAGAATTTGCCGCCGTCGAAATTCAGCCAGTTGAAGCCTTTCAGCCTGTCGACCAGCTTCCATTTCTCGCCCGAGCCCATGATGGTGACCGGAAAGCCGACCGTGTGGAACGGCACATTGTCCTTGCCCATGAACTGGCAATAGACGACATCGTCCGCCTTATCGCCGAACCACCAGTCGCGCCACGCATCGCCTTTGCCATTGGCATCGGCCCATTCTTTCGTCGCGCCGATATATTCGATGGGCGCGTCGAACCAGACGTAGAACACCTTGCCCTTGAGCTTGCCGTCCGCGATGTCGTCCGGCACCGGCACACCCCATTCGACATCGCGCGTGATACCGCGGTCCTGCAAGCCTTCATCGAGCCATTTGTTGGCGATGGAGGTGACCAGCGGCGACCAATCGTTCCGGTGCGCGTCGATCCACGCGCGCAGTTGCGGCACGAACGCGGATTGCTTGAGGAACAGATGTGTCGAGTCGCGAATCTCGATGTCGGAAGAGCCCGACAATGCCGAACGTGGCTTGATGAGATCGATCGGATCGAGCACGCGCGTGCAATTCTCGCACTGATCGCCGCGCGCGCGGTCGTAACCGCAATGCGGACAGGTGCCTATGACAAAGCGGTCCTGAAGGAATCGCTTTTCCGCGTTGGAATAGACCTGTTTGGTCGTGCGTACTTCCAAGTGGCCGTTCTTCCAGAGCTGGCGCGCGAAATGCTGCGTCAGATCGTGATTGGGCTGGTTGGAGGAGCGTCCGAAATGGTCCCAGGCGAGCGCGAACCCATCGCCGGCCTTCTTCTGCAGCACATATTGCTGATCGCAGAACGCGCGCACGCCCATGCCCGCTTCCTGCGCGGCCAGCTCCGTCGTCGAGCCGTGCTCGTCGGTCGCGCAGATCGCCAAAGTCTCGAAGCCCTGCGCGCGGCGAAAGCGGGCATAGACATCCGCCGCCAGCAGAGAACCCGCGAGCGTGCCCAAATGCTTGACGCCATTGATGTAGGGAAGCGCGCTGGTGACAAGATACCGGGTCATGGGGCCTTCAAAATGAGAACGGAACTGGAATAGCCGACCTTATCGCCCGGCGCGAATCCGTCTACCCCTTTCACCGGAGGTCCCATGGACGAGACGCCGCGGCGGCGCAGCCGATTCCAGCGCAATCTCATTGCCGGACTTTTGACGGTCGCGCCCCTGTTCGCGGTCTGGCTGGTGTTCAACTTCCTTCTGGGCGTGCTGTCGACCTTCGGCGGACCGCTCGCGGCCGAACTCATTATCGTTGTCGACCGGCGGTTTCCGGCGGCAACACCGTGGCTTGCCGACCCGCGCATGCGGCTGGCGGTGGCGGTCGTTGTCGCCCTGCTCGCGCTCTATTTCATCGGCGCCATCGCTTCGCGCGTCATTGGCCAGCGGCTCATCGCCCTGTTCGAGCGGATCATCAGCCGCATTCCGCTGGTGCAGACGATTTATTCCGCCGCAAAGAAATTTCTGGATGTCCTGCAGCAGCGTCCGGGAAACGACCAACGTGTTGTCCTGCTGGACTGGCCGCGTGAGGGCATGAAGACGGTGGGATTCGTCATGCGCATCTTCCTCGATGCGAACACCGGCGCGGAGCTTGCCGCCATCTATGTGCCCGGCGCGCTGAACCCAACCGCGGGCTTCTTGCAGGTTGTCCCGGTTTCCGGTCTCGTATTCCTCGACATTCCCACCGACCAGGCGATGACCATGGTCATTTCCGGCGGCGCGATCGTGCCGGAGAAAATGTCGATCGCCGGATCCTGATCCTGGAGGCGGACTGAACGCTACTTCCAGGAGAGGGCGTACACCTTGCCGTCGCCCGCGATGTAAAAGCGCTTCTGCGTCGCGAGGATCGTCTGGAAGTGATGCAACCCGTTCATGGCCGTGCCGCTGCCGGAAAACACCGTCGCGCCGCTCGTGGCGTCGAAGCCGTGCAGCTCGTTGTCGCCTTCCGCGCCCGGCACCCAGACGATGGCGTTGGCCGTACCGTCCGTCGTTGTCACGATGGGGCTGCCGCCGCCGCTGAAGTTCGCACACCACGCGAACGACATCGGATTGGCCCCCTTTGGCGCGATATCGAGCATGGTGATGTTGCTGCCGGAGCAATGGCTATTGCCGGAATTGGTATAGACGACGGATGTGGACGTATCGGTTTCATAGACGGCCGGCGCGGTTCTGATGGCGCTGCTCGATGCCTGCAGCACCTGAATTTGGCCCCCGATCCCGCCGAGATTGGTGCGGTTCGCGAGATAGGCGTTGCCGTCCTTGCCGAACGCGATCACGCGCTTCGCCTCACGCTTCCCGTGAATATCGATCGGCAACGCCTCTGTGCCGCCGAGGTCCTGATCGTTGTTGTCGAGGGTTTTCCAATTCGATGGCGCGAAGTAGTCATGCGTGTCGCTCGAATGGGCGAGGCCTGGATGAAGACGGATAATGGCCTCGCCATCGGACCAATCGTTGGCACCGAACGTATTGCCCGTGGTGATGAACAGATAGGTGCCGTCGCCTGCGATGCCACCCTGCGCCCAGATGCCGCCGCCGCTGGCGCGCGTCTGCCAGTTGGCATCCAGAGTCGCCGTGCCCGGATCGATCTGCGCAACGGTCCCGTAATAGGAGCCGCAATCGCCGAAATGTCCGCCATAGTTCACATAGAGTTTGTTCTTGAAGAACAGCAGGGCACTGCGCTCGCCATGGATGGAGGAATCGAAGGTCGCGCCCTGATTGGTCAGCAATGCCTGCATGTCGAGCGGCCAACCCGAGACGACCGAGCCATTCGTGAGCGCAAGCGCGTAGGCCATGTGACGCGCGCCATTGTTCGTCTTGGTCATCGCGTCCAGATAGAGCGTTCCGGTGGCGGGATCGATCACCGGCGTTCCCGTGGTGCCCATGGGATCGATGTTTCCGCACGGCAGCTGATTGAGCGGCATCGGATCGGCCAGTTGCGTCTGCCACACGACTTTTCCGCTCGTCTCGTTCAGCGCATAGACGATGTTGGATTCCGTCGCGACGATCACAAGCCCTTTGTCCGAGCCCTTCGGCTTCCAGAACAGCGGTTGGGCATAGACGTGGCCGCTGACGGTGCCATTGAACTTCGTATCGATCTGCATGTTGGCCGCGGCGGCCGTCGTCAGGCCGGGAATGGTGTAGGCGCCGTCGCGCTGGTTGGAGTTGTGATAGGTAACGACACTCTCCGCCGAAGCAAAGGCAGGCATCCAGGCCAAGGCAATCGCGGCGATCATAGAGCGCGTTGTCATCGTTACTCCTCCGGTTTTTGAACTTTGGCCAAATGCTGTCCGGCAGCGGCGAAAGTCTAATCGATAGCGTCCCGTTCCGCATCAGCAAATCGCGGCAAATACAGTGTAAGGAAATCCTAAAAAGCCATGGAATCTCACACACCGCCATAACAATAAGAAAGCGCCTGCAGCTGGAACCGGGCCATGCGGCGCAGGGTTCTCGCCATCGCGCCGTCGATGTCTTCGAGCGCCGCGAGCAGATTCAGAAAATGCATTCTGTTGGCATGGTGGACCGTGTCGAACGCTTCTTCAAATCCTGAAAGCCCGGCGTCCCGCATGATCTTGTAGAAGATTGTCCTGCAAAGTCGGGGGTGCTGCTTGTTGCCGAGCATCAGGAACGGCAATTTCGCGACACCGTTCTGCAGCGCGAACGATGGCACCCAATAGGTGCCGGCTGGCGCGACGCGGCCAAGTTCGCGGCCGATATGCACCGTGCTTTGTCCGACCTTTCCGCCCAGTGCGATACTGAAGGCTTGCGGCTCTTCGCAGGCAAAGCCCCAGGTCGCGAATGTTCCCTGCGAGTCGAATGCCGCGTATCTGAGAAGAATCTCGCCCGAGAACGCGCCCTGGAATCCGACGCCGTCTTTCACGGCAATCGTGGGGCCGGCGCCATGGTTCGCCAGTTCGACAATCGGCATCAGCACCTTGCGTCCGCCGCGGTCGATGCAACGCGTGGCGATGAATTTCTGCGCGACGAAATCGTCGGTCACATCATCGAACCAGTCGCCGCAATGATATTCGGATTTCAGTGCGCGCCGAAGATCGTCCGGCAGTGCACGACCCTGTTCGAACAAGCGCTCCATTTCGGCGCGGCCGCCTCCGCCCCAGGAAAAAATGTTCTCATAGTTTTCCAGAAACGCTTTCTCGCGGGCGCCGAGCCTCGAGCCCGAAGACACGCGAAACAACCCGCGTTCAAACCGCGCATCGGCCGTGTCGAGCAGAAGATTGTCCGGGATGTGGACCGTGACGGGACGGGAAGGATCGACGGGAAAAAGACCGCGACCATGAGCCCCTTCGCGAAGGCAGATGTTATCCGCTGCTCCCCCGAGCGCGCGGAATTCCGCGAGCATGTCCTCCCAGGCGCGATCGTTCATTGGGCATTTCTCATAGCGCAGACGCGCACACGGAGCCAACGCGGTGCAATCCGGCCGGATCGCGCGTTATCATGGCCCATGCCCAAGCCTGAAAGCGTTCTCTGCCCCTCGCCCGCCGGTCTCTATTGTCCGCCGGGAGACTTTTATATCGATCCGGTACGGCCGGTCGCGCGCGCGGTCATCACGCATGGCCATTCCGATCATGCCCGTTCCGGTCACGGCGCGGTCGTGGCGACACAAGAGACGCTGGCCATCATGGCCGCCCGTTATGGTGAGGATTTTGCGGGCGGCACCGAAGCCGTGCGCTATGGGCAGAAGATCAAGCGCGATGGCGTGGAGATCACGCTTGTCCCCGCCGGTCATATTCTGGGTTCTGCGCAAGCCGTTGTGCGCTGCAAGGGACTGACCATCGTCGTTTCCGGCGATTACAAACGTCGCCGCGATCCGACCTGCCCGCTTTTCGAACCGGTGCCCTGCGATGTGTTCGTGACGGAGGCGACGTTCGGGATTCCGGTATTCAATTTTCCGGACGCGAGCGATGAGATTGCACGACTTCTGAAATCCGTCGCGCAATTTCCCGAACGCACGCATCTCGTCGGCGCCTATGCGCTCGGCAAGGCACAGCGCATCATCCGTCTGTTGCGCGAGGCTGGATACGACCGGCCGATCTATGTCCACGGCGCGATGGAGAAACTCAACACGCTCTATGAGCGGTTCGGCATCGATCTCGGCCCCACGGAACCTGCAACCGCCGAGAAAGGAAAAAAGAAAGACTTTGCAGGCGCCATTGTGATCGCGCCACCATCCGCAATTGACGACCGGTGGTCGCGGCGGTTTGCCGATCCTCTGCCTGCTTTTGCGTCAGGCTGGATGCGCGTGCGCGCCCGCGCGCGGCAGCGGCAGGTCGAACTTCCGCTGGTGATCTCCGATCACGCCGACTGGGGCGAACTCACCGGCACCCTCGAAGAACTCAAGCCCGGCGAAGTCTGGATCACCCATGGCGGCGAAGAAGCCCTGCTGCGCTGGTGCGCGTTGAACGGCCAGAAAGCGCGCGCGTTGTCGCTCGTCGGCTACGACGAAGACGAAGGCGAGGCCTGATGCGCACTATTCAGCACTACGAAGACAAGGCCGATGAGCAGAAGCTGCAATGCAACAGAGAGCCAGAATGCTATCTGAAATTCCACTTTGCGAGTTTTGTGACGAAAGACTCGCTGCGCCACGAAAGCTCCGGGGCTTTCCCCTATAAAACCGAGGAGCAGCAAATTGCTTTCAGATACACGCCACCCGCCGTTTCCAGCTTGCGATTTGTCCAAGGCATAAGCCGCCAGAGTGATTGCATTCACCCCAGCAAGATAAACCGTTACCCAAAAACACTGCTTCGGCGGACATTGGTCGAACCTCTACAGCCAGTATCCCAAACCTACGTTAGTCAATCTTTATCAGCGACTGCCTTGATGCGCGCCTTCGCCAATCTGCTGGACCGCCTCGCCTTCACGCCGCAAAGGAAAGGCAAGCTCACGCTGCTGCGCGATTTCATGCGCGACCAACCCGATCCCGAACGCGGTTGGGCCCTGGCGGCGCTGACCGGTGCGCTCTCTTTCGACGCCGCCAAGCCGGCCTTCATCCGCAAAGCCGTTGAAGCGCGCATGGACAGCGAGTTGTTCGCGCTCTCCTACGACTATGTTGGCGATCTCGCGGAAACGGTCGCGCTGGTCTGGCCCGCCAAGCCCGGCGCCAATCGCGAACCCGAACTCGCCGAGGTCGTCGATGCTTTGCGCACAGCGACGCGCGCCGAAGTACAGAAACTCCTCGAAAGCTGGCTCGATGCGCTTGATCCCGACGGACGCTGGGCTCTGCTCAAATTGCTGACCGGCGGTTTGCGCGTCGGTGTTTCCGCGCGCCTGGCGAAACAGGCGCTCGCCGCTCTGGGCGATGTCGAGATTTCCGAGATCGAGGAAGTCTGGCACGGCCAGGAACCGCCGTTTGAGGATTTGTTCGCATGGCTGGAGAAGCGCAGCAGCAAGCCGACCGCCGATGCGCCGGGACGTTTTCGACCCGTCATGCTCGCGCAGGCCATCGATGAATCCGACTTCGCAAAGCTCGATGCGCAGGACTTTGCTGCCGAATGGAAATGGGATGGCATCCGCGTGCAGGCGGTGAGCGAACGCGGGCAGAAGAAACTCTACAGCCGCACCGGCGATGAGATCGGCGGCTCATTTCCTGACGTCATCGATTTCCTGAATTTCGAAGGCGTGCTCGATGGCGAGTTGCTGGTGATGCGCGACGGTGCGGTCGCTTCGTTCGGCGATCTTCAGCAGCGCCTGAACCGCAAGATGGCGGACAGGAGACTGATCGCGAATTTTCCGGCGGCCATCCGGGCCTACGACCTGTTGCTGGACGGCGAGAACGATCTCCGTCACCTGACATTTCGCGAACGGCGCGCGCGGCTCGAGACCTTCGTTCGCAATACGAATTCGCCGCGGATAGACTTGTCGCCGTTGCAACCGTTCTCAAGCTGGGAAGAACTTGCCGCGCTGCGCGCCGGCCCGCCCGAGGGCGATCCGCGTATCGCCGAAGGCCTGATGCTGAAACGCTGGGATTCGATCTACGAAGCGGGCCGTCCGAAAGGTCCGTGGTTCAAGTGGAAGCGCGACCCGCATCTGATCGACGCCGTGCTGATGTATGCCCAGCGCGGTCATGGCAAACGCTCCGGCTTCTACTCCGACTATACCTTCGGCGTGTGGCGCGAGGACGCCAACGGCGATCGCCAACTGACGCCGGTGGGCAAAGCGTATTTCGGCTTCACAGACGAAGAACTCAAACAGATCGACAAATTCGTGCGCGACAACACGGTAGACCGGTTCGGACCCGTGCGGGTGGTGAAGGCCACCAGGGATTTCGGACTTGTGTTCGAGGTCGCGTTCGAGGGGCTGCAGCGTTCGACCCGGCACAAATCCGGCGTCGCGATGCGCTTCCCGCGCATCAACCGCCTGCGATGGGACAAACCGGCAGGAGAAGCGGACGAATTGTCGACGCTTGAGAAAATGCTGGGGCCGGTATGAGCCGGGAGCGGAGCTAAGCGCCCCCACAAACACGTGATTTCGGCGGTGCAGCATTGACCGCGCCTCTTCAAACGGCCGAAATCGTCCCTAGGTGACAGGCTTGTCTGGGCACAATTCGGGGAAATCGATGATCCGCAAAGCTGCATTCCTTGCCGTGGTACTTTTTGCTGCGCCCGCATCGGCGCAAACGCCGGACGATCAGCTCGCCAAGCCGCCGGCGGACGCCAGAATCTGGACGCTGACCTCAAGCAACGGCGTCTCGAACCACGGCCAGACGGCACTCTGGACCGCAAAGGACGGTACGCACTGGTCGCGCTTCAGCTTTAACCTGCGCGGATTCGTGTCGGAGATCGACGAGCAGAACCGCTTTGCATCCGACGGTACGCTGCAAAGCCTGATCGTTCGCGGTCATACGCCGCAGGGCGATGCCGCGGAGACCTACGAGGTCAAGAACGGCACCTATACCTATAAGAGCCCGGTCGATCACGGCACCGGCAAAACGGCACCCAATCTCGCCTATGTGGCGTTCGGTGGCACCTTCGATTCCTTCGTCTTCCTGATTGAGGCGATGCTGAAATCGCCGACGCACTCGATTGACCTTCTTCCCTCCGGCCACGGCTCCATCGCTCCGCTGACGACTCTGGAGGTGAATAACGGCAAAGAGAAAAAGACCCTCACCTGTTACGCGATCACTGGCTTCGGTCTGTCGCCGTTCCCGGTGTGGATGGACGGCGACAAATTCTTCGGCAACCCCGGCGTCGTCTCGCTTCTTCCCGCAGGCTGGGAGAACGTGGGCGAAGCGATGAGCAAAGCGCAGGATGAAGCGCTGGCCAAGCTCGCGCCGGCGCAATACGCCGCCATCGCCAAGACGCCTGCGGGCGCTGTCGCGTTCACCAATGTCAAACTCTACGATGCCGACGCGCGCAAGTTTCTCACCGGCATGACCGTCGTCGTGAACAACGGGATCGTCGCCGACGAAGGTCCGTCAGTGAAGGTCAAAGTCCCCGCGGGCGCGCAAGTGATCGACGGGACAGGCAAGACGCTGATCCCCGGCCTCTGGGACAATCACCAGCATTATGGCGACGATTCGACAGGCCCGCTGCTGCTCGCGTCCGGCATCACCAGCGTGCGCGATCCCGGCAACCAGGAGAACGAACTCCTCGCGCGCAAGAAGCGCATTGACGACCGGCAACTCCTCGGCCAGCGCATCGTACCTTCTTTGCTGATCGACGGGCCGGGGCCGTACACCGCACAGGTCGCCTACGTGGTACACAACGAAGCCGAAGCCGTCGCGGCGGTTCATCACGCCAAGGACAAAGGCTATTTCGCCATCAAGCTCTATGGCTCGCTCGATCCGGCCTGGGTCAAACCGATGGCGGATGAGGCGCACAAGCTCGGCCTTCATGTCCACGGTCACATCCCCCACGGGATGCGCCCACTCGAAGCCGTGCACGCCGGCTATGACGAGATCACGCACATCAACTGGGTAATGGCGCAGGCGTTGCCGGACGATGTCATCAAGGTTTCGAACGGCATGGCGCGCTTCACCGGCACCGGAAAATACGCCAAGGACGTCGATCTCCACTCGCCGATGATGACGGCCTATCTCGACGAACTCGCGGCCCGCCACATCGCGGTCGATCCAACGCTCGTGACATTCGAGGATTTGTATGTCCCCGACGCGGGCACCTATCCGGCCGCGGACGCTCCCTATGTCGATACGCTGCCCTCGCAGTTCGCGCGCGGGTTCCTGTCGAGCGCCATGGCGCCGACGCCCGATCTCTCACGCGAGACGATGCGGGCGAGCTTCAACAAGCTGAAGGATCTCGTCGTCGAGTTGAACAAGCGGCATATCTTTGTCCTTGCTGGCACCGACGGCGTAGGTTTCGAGCTGATCCGCGAATTGCAGCTCTATACCGAAGCCGGCATGTCGGTTGAGGACGCGCTGGCGACCGCGACGATCAATCCGGCCAATGTGTACGGCATGGCGGACAAGACCGGCTCGCTCGCGAAGGGCAAGCTGGCCGAACTCGCGCTGATCGACGGCGACCCACAGAAGAACATCACCGAGCTGCGCCAAGTCGAACTCGTCATGCGCGACGGCAAGATGATGAACACGAGCGACCTTCGCGCGAGCCTCGGTATTTCTGGCGCGCCGAAACGCACAAACTAGCTCTGCGCACGCATCGCGACGTTACGACAAAATGGTGACGTCGCGATGCCCCGGCGAGGCTTTAACGCGACAGGATTTCCTGCCCGGTTGCCTTCCTCGGGCGTTCTAAGTATTTGATCGGCTTGAGTGCCGGCTTAGCTCAGCTGGTAGAGCACCTGATTTGTAATTTAATTTGATGGCTGCTCATACCGATACATGGCTGCTCCTAACTCCCTGATCCTGTTGCCTTTCCGCTTGGTGCGATGTTCACCAGTGAACACCGCAAACCAATGCTTCGCGCATCGCGCGGGAGACAATGAGGAGACAAATGCGGCTCGCCGAGCATCACGTGCCAGCTGTGGCAACATG
>CAZCJI010000008.1:0-20806 GCA_964498625.1 uncultured Rhizobium sp. | reverse complement strand
CTTCGACAAAGCGCATGCGGTCGAAACCGCTAGCGGCTGCGATTGCTTTGGAGGCTTCGATCAGGTCGCGGCGCGACTCAATCGCGTACACGATGCCACGGCCCTCTTTGCGGAAGAACAGATCGTAGAGCACGAAGCCGAGATAGGACTTTCCTGCACCCAGATCGGCAAGCACGGGCTGGTCCTTCTCCGCGAAAGAGGCCTCAAGTGCAGGCTTTATCAGGTTCGCCAAATGCAGCACCTGCTTGAGCTTGCGGCGCGAATCCGCGTTGAGCGCGCCGTCGCGCGTGAGGATGTGCAGCGCCTTGAGCAGCGCGACCGATTGCCCGGGCCACAGCTCCGAAAGCGTATCTTGCGCCTTGGCCGTTGCCGGTTTCTTGTAGTGTTTCGCCATCCCCCGACATTAAGCCATGACCGAGACCTTCGACAAAAAATCCGCCCTCGCCTTCATCGTCGCATTTGGCGTCGTCAGCCTGTTCGCCGACATGGCCTACGAAGGCATGCGCGGCATTACGGGACCCTATCTCGCGCTACTCGGCGCGAGCGGCACGGCGGTTGGAATCATCGCGGGTACCGGTGAGTTGTTCGGCTATCTGTTGCGGCTTGCATCCGGACGATTGGCGTCCGCGACACGCGCCTATTGGACCATCGCGCTGGCCGGCTATGCGCTGCAGATGGCGGCGGTTCCTGCGATGGCGTTGGCCGGAAGCTGGCAGGCCGCGGCGCTGTTCATCATCCTCGAGCGCACCGGCAAGGCGCTGCGCAATCCCGCCGCCAACACGATGATGTCGCGTGCCGGTGAGCAGATCGGGCAGGGCTGGGCATTCGGTCTGCACGAAGCACTGGATCAGACCGGCGCCTTGATCGGCCCACTGATCACCGCGATCGTGCTCGCGCGCCACGGGCAGTACACGACCGCATTCCTGTGGCTGGGCGCGCCGGCGATCGTAACCGTTCTGATCGTGGTTGCCGTGGCGCTGCGCTATCCCTGGGCGGGTAATGCGCCGCCGAAGGCGAAATCCGATGCAAAGGATGGCGGGCTGTCCCGCTTGTTCTGGCTCTATGCCGCAACCGCCGGCCTCATCGCGTTCGGCTTCGCGGACTGGCCGCTCATCGCCTATCACTTCGCGCAGGTGAAGGTCGTTTCCGCGGAGATCATTCCGGTGCTTTACGCCGGCGCGATGGGGGCGACAGGCGTCGGCGCACTGATCTTCGGACGCCTGTTCGACAAATATGGCTTTGCGACCCTCATCCCCGCGATCCTCCTTGCTGCGCTCGCCGCACCGCTGGCGTTTCTGGGCGGGACCAGTGCAGCCGTCCTCGGCGCCCTGTGCTGGGGCGTTGCGCTCGGCATGGAGAATTCGTCGCTCAATGCGGGCGTGGCGAAGCTTGTGCCCGACGAGATCCGCGCCAATGCGTTTGGCATCTTCTCGGCCATCTTCGGGATCGCCTGGTTCGCCGGCAGCGCGGCTTTGGGTGCGCTCTACGACATCTCGCTCCCAGCCTTGGTGGGCGTATCGGTGACGGCAGAAATGCTGGCGCTTTTGCCGCTTTTTGTGCTTCTGAAAGCACGGAAATAGGCCGCTGGACGCGGGGTATCCCCACCGGTATACCCCCGGGCCTCAAGCAGCGAAGCGGTAGGCCGTCCAAGACTCTCCATGACCGAACTGGCCAAAATCCGCAATTTTTCCATCGTGGCGCATATCGACCACGGCAAATCGACGCTCGCCGACCGCCTGATCCAGGTGACCGGGGGTCTGACCTCGCGTGAGATGAAGGACCAAGTCCTCGACTCGATGGAGATCGAGCGCGAGCGCGGCATCACCATCAAGGCCCAGACCGTCCGCCTCGCCTACAAGGCGCGCGACGGCCAGACCTACACGCTGAACCTGATGGATACGCCCGGCCATGTCGACTTCGCGTATGAGGTGAGCCGCTGTCTTGCCGCCTGCGAAGGCGCGCTTCTGGTCGTGGATGCGAGCCAGGGCGTGGAAGCGCAGACGCTGGCGAACGTCTATCAGGCCATCGACGCAAAGCTCGAGATCGTGCCGGTGCTGAACAAGATCGATCTTCCGGCCGCCGAGCCCGAGCGCATCCGCCAGCAGATCGAGGATGTGATCGGCATCGACGCGACAGATGCGATTCCGATCTCGGCGAAGACCGGCCTCAATATCGAGGAAGTGCTTGAAGCCATCGTGCATCGACTGCCGGCGCCCAAGGGCAACATCCATGCGCCGCTGAAAGCGCTGCTGGTCGATAGCTGGTACGATTCCTATCTCGGCGTCGTCGTTCTGGTGCGCGTGGTCGATGGTGAACTGAGGAAGGGCCAACGCATCCGCATGATGGCGTCCGACGCCGTCTATCAGGTCGAACAGGTCGGCGTTTTCACGCCCAAGAAAGTCAATGTCGAAAGCCTGAAGCCCGGCGAAGTGGGTTTCATCACCGCGCAAATCAAGCAGGTGGCTGACACACAAGTCGGCGATACCGTCACCGACGAGCGCAAGGGCACGGAAACGCCGCTGTCCGGCTTCAAACCGGTACAGCAGGTCGTGTTCTGCGGGTTGTTTCCGGTCGATGCCGCGCAATTCGAGGATCTGCGCAACGCACTCGGACGCTTGCATCTGAACGACGCAAGCTTCACCTATGAGATGGAGACCAGCGCCGCGCTGGGCTTCGGCTTCCGTTGCGGGTTTCTGGGATTGCTGCATCTGGAAATCGTGCAGGAGCGTCTGCAGCGCGAGTTCAATCTGGAGCTCATCGCGACCGCGCCGAGCGTGATCTATCGCCTTCACATGACCGACGGGGCGATGAAGGAATTGCACAATCCCGCCGACATGCCCGATGTCGTGAAGATTGCTTTTATCGAAGAGCCGTGGATCAAGGCGACGATCCTCGTCCCCGACGAACATCTCGGTGCGGTGTTGAAGCTCTGTCAGGACCGCCGCGGCGAACAAGTGGAGCTGACCTACGCCGGCAATCGCGCAATGGTGATCTATCGCCTGCCGCTCAACGAGGTCGTGTTCGACTTCTACGATCGTTTGAAGTCGGTTTCCCGCGGTTATGCGAGCTTCGATTATCACATCGAGGAGTATGTCGAGGGCGACCTGGTGAAGCTCTCCATCCTGGTCAATGGCGAGCCGGTGGACGCGCTGTCGATGATCGTCAACAGGCAGCGCTCCGAAGCACGGGGCCGCGCCATGTGTGAGAAGCTGAAAGAACTGATCCCGCGCCATCTGTTCCAGATTCCGATTCAGGCGGCCATCGGCGGCAAGGTGATCGCCCGCGAGACCATCAGCGCCATGCGCAAGGACGTGACCGCGAAGTGCTATGGCGGCGACATCAGCCGCAAGCGCAAGCTCCTCGACAAGCAGAAAGAGGGCAAGAAGAAAATGCGCCAGTTCGGCAAGGTCGATATCCCGCAGGAAGCCTTCATCGCCGCGCTGAAGATGGATCAGGATTAGCGCGACTTGTCATGACGGAGCTCGACCTTCTGAACGTTGCCCGCTCTGCCACCCAGAATGAGGTCACGTGGTTCACGCAGATGATCACGATCACTTTCGCGATGGTGGTTGCGGCATACTATTTTCTGCATCAGGCCGATCTTCTGACACGCATCGTCGCGTTCGTCGCCTATCTGATCGGCATGCTGATTTTCTGGGGCGAGATGCTGATCGAGTCCAATCTGAAGAACGCGACGCTGGCAACATTGAAGGCGCTCCCGCACCTCGGACCCGTCGCGCAGAATTACATCGGCGTGAACGCAAGCTGGCTGGGCACGACAACGTCCGCTGTGTTTAGCGCAGCGTTCTGGGTGTTGTGGGGTGGCGTCTTTTATCTGGTGTTTTTCTGGAAGAAGGCTCTTCGCGAGCACGGTGGGTGATGGCGGGCAACGTCGCCCTCATCGATTACGGCTCAGGCAATCTGCGCTCGGCGGAGAAGGCGCTGGAGCGCGCGGCGCGGGAGCGCGGGATGCAACACAAAATCGTTGTGACATTCGATCCCGATGTCGTTGCGCGAGCGGACAGCATCGTGCTGCCCGGCGTCGGTGCTTTCGGCGACTGCATGAGCGGACTTTCCGCGCTCGACGGAATGATCGATGCGCTGCGCGATACGGTGCTGAAACGTGGCACACCCTTCCTTGGTATCTGCGTCGGCATGCAGCTGCTCGCGAGTGTCGGGCGCGAGTTTGGAGAGCACAGGGGTCTCGGCTGGATCGAAGGCGAGGTTGTGAAACTTGCGCCCAACGATCCTGACCTGAAGATTCCGCAGATCGGCTGGAACGAATTGGACCTCGCGCGCGCTCATCCGCTGTTCGCCGGAATCGCCGAGGGATCACACGCCTATTTCGTCCATTCCTATGCGATGAAGACGAAAAGTGTCGGTGACGTCCTGGCAACTTCGGACTATGGCAGCGCATACACCGCAGCAGTAGGGCGCGACAACATTGCGGGCACCCAGTTTCATCCCGAGAAGAGCCAGTCCGTCGGCTTGACGTTGCTCGGCAATTTTCTGGAATGGCGGCCGTGATTTTGTTTCCTGCCATCGACCTGAAGGACGGCCATTGCGTGCGGCTGAAGCGCGGCGCCTTGGAATCCGCGACGGTGTTCAACGACGATCCGGCGGCCCAGGCCCGGACCTTCGCGCGCGCCGGATTTTCATGGCTGCATTGTGTGGACCTCGACGGCGCTTTCGCCGGCAAGCCTGCCAATGCCGACGCGGTCCGCGCGATCCGGGCAGCGACCTGCCTGCCCATTCAGCTCGGCGGCGGCATCCGCGACATGGCAGCGATAGAAAGATGGCTTGCGGCAGGTATCGCCCGCGTGATTCTCGGCACCGTCGCGCTGAAGAATCCGGCGCTGGTGAAAGAAGCGGCGCGTGCCTTTCCGGGCAAGATCGTGGTTGGCGCCGACGCGGTCGGCGGCAAGATCGCGACGGATGGCTGGGCCGAGGTGTCACAACTTACACCGGCCGATCTCGGGCGGCGGTTCGAGGACGCAGGTGTCGCCGCGATCCTGTTCACAGATGTCGACGGAGACGGATTGCTCGGCGGTGTGAATGTGAGAGCGACGGCGGCGCTCGCCCGGGCGGTTCGTATACCGGTGATCGCCTCGGGTGGCGTTGGCAGCATCGCCGATATCGAGGCGCTGATCGCTGCAGATGAGCCGAACATTGAGGGTGTCGTGATCGGGCGTGCGCTTTATGACGGCAAGATCGAACCCAAGCAGGCGCTCGCTATGGCTAACGGTGTTCAGTTTCACTAAATCCGCGAAAATTATTGTTATTCGTGAGAGGCTTGCGCTCTATGGGGCCTTGCTGAGCCGGCGGATCAGATCGTCGAACTGCTCGAGGGATTTGTAGCGGATTCGGATTTCCCCACCTTTATCCCCCTTGTGAATAATCTCGACATTGAGACCCAAGATATTGGAAATATTGGATTCAATGGCACTGATGTTTACGTCCTTGTGAGCATGTCCTTTGCGGCTCGACTTTTTCTTCTCTGAACGCTGTTCAGCCTCCCGAACATTGAGTCCGCCTTCGATAATCGCCAGCGCCCGCGTTTCGGGGTCTGGGACATCGAGCAGGGTGCGGGCATGGCCGGCGGTCAGCCGCCCGTCACGGACCATCGCCTTCACGCTGTCCGGCAAGCGCAGCAGACGCAGGGTGTTGGCGATGTGGGGACGGCTTTTGCCGACCTCCTTGGCGATCTGGTCCTGGGTGTAATGGAACTGGTCTTTTAGCTGCTGATAGGCGGCGGCCTCTTCGATGGCGTTCAGGTCCGCGCGCTGGATGTTTTCGACAATCGCAAGTTCGAGCGATTCCGCGTCGCTCATCTCGCGCACCACCACCGGTACGTCATGGAGCTTGGCGAGCTGTGCCGCGCGCCAGCGCCGCTCGCCGGCAACGATCTCAAAGCTGTCCGCCTCGCCCTTCACCGGCCTGACCAGGATCGGCTGCAGCACGCCTTTTTCGCGGATCGATTCCGTGAGATCGTTCAGGTCTTCCGGCGCAAAGCTTTTGCGGGGCTGGAAACGATTGGGCTTGAGAAACGCGACCGGAAGCGTGCGCGCGTTCTTGGCTTCGCCGCGCGTCGGCACGGCCTCTTCGCCGATCAGCGCAGAAAGGCCGCGACCCAATCCTGCCTTGGGTGTCATGCCGCCACCCGGAGACGTTCGCGTTGAATGAGTTCGCCGGCGAGCTTGATATACGCCTGACTGCCCGGACATTTGAGATCGTAGACCAGCGCGGGAAGGCCGTGGCTTGGCGCTTCGGAGATGCGCACATTGCGCGGGATCACGGTCGAATAAACCTTCTCGCCCATATTCTCGCGCACATCGGCCGCGACCTGATCCGACAACTTATTGCGCTTGTCAAACATGGTCAGGATGATGCCCTGGATCTCGAGCGACGGATTCAAATTCGCGCGCACGAGATCGATGGTCTTCAGCAGCTGGCTCAATCCTTCTAGCGCGAAGAATTCGCATTGCAGCGGCACGACGACGGCGTCCGCCGCGGCCATTGCGTTCACGGTGAGCAACGTCAACGACGGCGGACAATCGATCAGAACATAGGAGAAGTTCGATTCTCCGTGTACGGAGTATTCCGCGAGCGCGTCTTTCAGACGATAGTTGCGCCGCTCCATATCGATCATTTCGAGCTCGGCGCCGGAAAGATCGACAGTCGACGGCACCAGCGACAGCCGCGGAATACGCGTGGCCATGACGGAGTTGGCGATCGACGCCTCGCCCATCAAGACGTCATAGGTCGTCCGCTTGCGTTCGTTGCGCGGGACGCCAAGGCCGGTGGAGGCATTGCCCTGCGGGTCCATATCGATGACAAGCGTAGGCTCGCCGACCGCAGCCAGCGCGGTGCCCAGATTGATCGCCGTCGTCGTTTTACCGACGCCGCCCTTCTGGTTGGCGACGACCAGAACGCGGGGACGCTTGTTTGGGACGGACATGGGCTAGCTCCCGGATCTCCAGAATACAGCCGGACGGATCGGTCAGGCTGGGGTGCTGCTGGAGGCTTATTTTCCAGTGTTTGTATGCCTCGGTCAATTCTGCCCCCACATTTTGCCCCTTGAGAAACAGGCAAACAGACTTCGGGCTAGCGAAATGCTGTGCATACCCCAGAAGCTTGTCGAGCGGTGCACAGGCGCGGGCCGTGATGACATCGAAATTTTCTGTCGTCGCCGCTTCCATTCGGGAATTCTCGATTCTCGAATTCAATTCCAGCCTTTTGCTAACGGCCCCCAGGAAAGCGGACTTTTTGGCGATGGATTCGAACAATGTGACTTGCACGCGGCCCCGTAGAAGCTCGGCCAGCACCAGACCTGGAAAGCCGGCGCCACTGCCGAGATCTGCGAGTGTTGCGGCGTCCTCTGGGACATAGGCGGCAAGCTGTGCGCTGTCCCAGATGTGCCGTCGCCAGACATCGGCCAATGAAGTCGCAGACACGAGATTGTGGCGGCTGTTCCAGTCTTCCAGCATCCCGACATAGGTCTTTAGCCGGGCCAGTGTTTCACGGGAAACGCCGGTCGCGGCTGCGAACTCGTTGGGTCCGAACGCTCCCTCATGCTTCGACGGGCTCAGCATGAGGGGATTGATATGCCCTCACCCTGAACTTGTCGAAGGACGAATTGTTTCACGGGAAACGTAGGTCGGGCGACGCGACGGGAACCAGCCCGGACATGCGCCAGAACAAGGGTCAGGGCGGCGGGTGTCACGCCATCGACCCGAGCTGCCTGGCCAAGGGTCGCGGGGCGGATTCGGCTCAGCTTCAGCCGGATTTCGGTCGAAAGCCCCTGGATAGCCGCGTAATCGAGGTCAGCAGGCAGGCCCAGACCTTCGTCACGCCGGAAGGCTAGAATGTCGGCGTCCTGCCGGCCCAGATATCCCGCGTATTGCGCGTCGATCTCCAACTGCTCACGGATCGCTGGCGAAATCTCCTGAAGCTCCGGCCAGATCGCCGAAATCGAATTGAATTCGACATTCGGCAGCGAAAGCAGGCTCAAGGCATCGCGCCGCACACCGTCCAGCCGAATGACGATGCTGTGCTTCTGGGCTTCATTCGGCGTGAGGGTCCGCGCCTGCATCATCTGCCGGGCAGCCGCCAGAGTAGCCATTTTCGCGCCAAAGGCTTCGGCACGGATGATACCGACACAGCCTGCGCCTATGCCAACCGGCGTCAGACGCTGGTCAGCGTTGTCGGCGCGAAGGGTCAGGCGATACTCGGCGCGGGAGGTGAACATGCGATAGGGCTCGCTCACTCCGCGTGTCACCAGATCGTCGATCATCACGCCGATATAGGAGGACGCGCGATCGAGAATCAGCGGATCGTGACCACTCGTAGCCCGCGCGGCATTCAGCCCCGCGATCAGACCCTGACCAGCTGCTTCCTCATAGCCGGTCGTGCCATTGATCTGGCCCGCAAGGTATAAGCCTTTGATTTGTTTGACTTCCAAGGCGGAGTCCAGCTCGCGGGGATCAACGTAATCATATTCGATCGCATAGCCAGGCCGCTTCACCGCAACATTCTCAAGGCCAGGAATGGTCTTGAGCAGGGCGATCTGCACGTCCTCGGGCAAGGAAGTCGAAATACCGTTCGGATAGACGGTGTCGTCGTCCAGCCCTTCGGGCTCGAGGAAGATCTGGTGGCTATCGCGTGCGGCAAAGCGGACGACCTTATCCTCGATGGAGGGGCAATACCGCGGGCCGGTCGACTCGATCTGGCCGGAATAGATTGGCGCGCGATGCAAGTTTGCGCGGATGATCGCGTGCGTCTCCGGCGTCGTGCGCGTGATGTGGCAGACGGTCTGCGGCGTCGTGATGCGTTCGGTCAGAAATGAGAACGGCGAGGGCGGATCGTCGCCGTGCTGAACTTCGAGCGCGGCCCAATCGATGGTCTTGCCATCAAGCCGCGGCGGCGTGCCGGTCTTGAGACGACCCATCGCCAAACCCAAGGAATACAGCGTTTTCGAGAGGCCGATGCTTGGTTGGTCGACTTTGTTTTGGCCTATCGCTTCGCTACTTGAGGCCGCTCTCCCAGCCGGAATTTTCGTCTCGCCCATATGGATGAGGCCGTTCAGGAACGTACCCGTAGTCAGCACCACGGCGCCCGCGCGGATCGTCTCGCCCGTCGCGGTGACGACCCCAACGACGCGCTTGTCCTCGATCAGAAGGTCTTCGACGGCCGCCGCACGGATAGTGAGATTGTCCTGGGCGGCGAGCGCCGCCTGCATCGCCGCACGGTAGAGCTTGCGGTCGGCCTGGGCGCGGGGCCCGCGCACCGCCGGGCCCTTGCGGCGATTGAGCATCCGGAACTGGATGCCAGCCGCATCCGCGACCTTGCCCATTACGCCGTCCAGCGCATCGATCTCGCGCACCAGATGGCCCTTGCCCACCCCGCCGATCGCAGGATTGCAGGACATCTCGCCGATAGTCTCGACCTTGTGGGTGAGCAGCAGTGTGCGGGCGCCAAAGCGAGCGGACGCGGCGGCCGCCTCGCAGCCCGCATGCCCTCCACCGATGACAATGACGTCGAACGCTTGCATAGCGCGGGTCAATACGCGGGTGCCGTCACCAGGGCAAGACGGGCCGGGTTCGAGGGCTTCATCAGTATACTGATTAATCCACCGTCTTACGACGTTGGAGGAGCTTGACCGCGTACGGTCTTTTCGGCGGTCCGCGATACATGCCGTCCGCAGTGACTGTTAAACTGCGGAACACTTTCGTATATCCGAGTCATGAGAATTTGCGCGATCGGCAATTCGCATCTGGCCATGATCAAAGCCGGCTGGGACGCGATCCGAGGTCAATATCCAGAGGTCGAGATCACGTTCTTCGGAGCGAGAGTGCCGCTGCTGTTCGGGCTCCAGGTTCAAGATAACAAGCTGATATTCACAACCGAGAATCTGCGCAAATTCATGACGCTCACGTCGAACGGCGTCGATCATATCGCTGGGGACTACGACGTCTACCTGATCGTCGGCTGTGAGATGTCGCTAAGCACCGTGGTAGTCGCAGCAAAACAGTTCGGACCGGCGGAACTGGAAAATTTGGACGCCACCGAGGAATTGGGAAAAACGCGTGGGCTATGGATCGTGCGACTGGTCCGTGAGATCACAACTTCCCCGATCGTGTTGTTACCCGCGCCCTATCATACCGGCGCAGACGCCGCGGCGGCCTATGAATGGGGGCGCGGCGCACGTGCCATGAAATCCCTGAACCGACTCTACCTTGCCGCGCTTCATGAACTCGCCCAAACGTCTGGTTTCGTACTTCACCTGCAACCACGGGAAACGTTGCGGCCGGTCGAATTTCTAACACTGGAAAAGTTCGCCTATGGCAGCGAACGGTATGATCATCACGGCAAGGAAGGTCAGGGCGATGGAAAGCACATGAATGCGGAGTTTGGCATGCTCTATCTACACTCCGTACTAAGCACGCTGGGGGTGCCGTCTATTTCCGGTATTAGGTAGCAGTTACAGAACCGTGGTTCTTGAACCGTTCCGCTTCGTGATTACCTGCATTTCCGGGCTCAATGTCCGGCGGCGCTGTGCCGCTAGGACTGCCCATTACCGCCAACACCTTGAGTTGTGGTACTACCCTGCGGGCATCGCTGCGGGGCGCAATTCATGGCTGATGAAGTTGTACTGGAATTTGCCGTGTTGAATATCGTTGCAGACCCCCACAGAGACGGCGTCTACCCGAAGATTGTCAGCGTGCCTTTGACGGGCTTTGCCTCCGTTCTGGGTGCGGCTAAGAGTGTGGCGAGAAACACGGTCCTACGTTTGAGAGGGCGACGTGCTGAACCCAATTAAGCGCTATTGGCCCTTGTACGGTGGCTGGAAGGCGTTTTGGGCCTCTCCGTATATTCTGCCAGCAACCGTTTTCGCGACCGCTTGCTACCCTCTATGGGCGCGCAATGACACCAGCCCGTGGGCCGACTTGAGCTTGGAGATTCTCCCAAGCCTCATGGGATTTTCGATTGCGGCAATGACTGTATTGCTAGCGTTTTCCGACACGAAATCGCTGAAGGCAGTTACGCAGGGCGGGAAGGAAAAATCGTTTTTCGTAACGACCTTCGCGAACATGATGCACTTCCTTGTCGCGCAGCTAATAGCCTTATTTCTCGCGATCCTTGGGAAGGCGTTTTCCTATTTTGCCCTTTCTTACGTCGGCATGATCGCGCTCTGCTATGCGGTCTTAGTCAGCCTTGCCGCCGCCGGTCAGCTTTTGAATACGGCGCGCATCATCAACAAAGCAGCTAACCTGCCCGATCCGCCGCCTACGCCCCCAGGTGAAGCGTCTGACATCCAATCGCCGTCAGACACTGTACGAAGAATACGGCGGTAAAGCCGCCTCTCGCAATTTTGTTGCGGATATTCACATCGGTTTCCTCTACGCCGATTTCAGCAAGCTTTTCAACCAGTTGACCATAGGTCACGTTCCGCCGCTTTAGCTCCGCCTTGAGGATTCCCTTGGTTTTCTCGGTCCAGTCGATCTTATGAGTCACCAGCAATCTCCGGATTACGATTGCTAGCATATCCGTTACTTTCGCCATTGACAACGCTACTTTGTGCCACTAGATGTGATGGCAGAAGTAACGGATACGATGACAAGTGGCGCAGCACTTCCTCCTCAGCACCAAGGCCCGGACGCTTAGTCTGGCCAAGGTGCTGCGCCTCACGGATCAGGAGGCATACGACGCCTTCAAGGCGATCCGCTTTAGCGCCAACGGCGGCGAGGCGTTCTGCCCGAAATGCGGCTGTGTCGATCTCTACTGGTTCCAGACGCGCAAGGTTTGGAAGTGCAAGGGCTGCAAGGCTGAGTTCTCCGTCACCAGCGGCACGATCTTCTCAAATCGCAAGCTTTCCGTTCGGGACATTCTCGCGGCCATTGCGATCTTCACTAACGGCGCGAAGGGCCGCGTCCCAGCGCCCTTGGGAAGTGCGCTCTTTGCGAAACTCACTTTCGGCGCAATCGTGGCCGGGTCCACGTCGCTCCGAAAAATCCGAAGGCAGTTGTCAACGCTACCTAGCTCGACGGTCACGGCGGTCACCCGAAGCTTCAAAGCTTCCAATTCGCCAGCGAGCCGCGCGCGCTTTTCCTTGAGTGCAGAGACAACGTGAGAGTCAGCCATGCTCTGTCCCTTGCTTGTGCTTCAAGAAGGGCAGACGGTGAATTGTTGCTGGTGAGGGGAAGGCGGGGACTCCGGCGGTTCTCCCCCCGAGGACCGCGGCCCCTCGCCAGCATACTTTCCCGAGATATTGCCCACCACCGAAACATAGCGATCAGCGGCGCGAAATCAGTGGCAAGATTTTGTGCAACTGCTACCTAATACCGTCTATTTCCCAATGCAAAAATCCCTGAACACCACATCGAGCAAATCTTCTATATCGACACGGCCGGTGATGCGGCCGATAGAGTGAAGTGCGAGACGGAGATCTTCGGCTAGCAGCTCGGGCTGATCGCCGGGCGATGCGAGGGCGCGTTCCAGAGAGAGCGCAGCAACTTCGAGTGCGTGGCGATGGCGCGCGCGAGTGAGGACCGGCGCTTCGGCCGGACGTTCGAGACGCTCGCGCACTTTCGCGGTCAGCGCCTCGATCATCGCGTCCATCCCCTCGCCGTTCTTGAGCGAGATCGAAAGTCCGTCGCGTTTCGTGGGCCATGGCAGATCGGATTTGTTGAACACGACGAGATCGCCGCATGTGCCTTCGGGGAGTCCCGCAAACGGATCGGCGGCGCTGCCATCGAGCAGCAGCAGAACCAGATCGGCGGCCTCGGCCCGCGCACGAGCCCGGCGCACGCCTTCGGCTTCGATCGTCTCCGCCGTGTCACGCAGGCCGGCAGTGTCTGCGAGGATGACGGGATAGCCGCCGAGGTCCATGCGCACTTCGATCACATCGCGGGTAGTCCCGGCGGCCTCCGCCACAATGGCCACGTCGCGGCGGGCGAGCGCATTGACCAGCGAACTCTTTCCGGCATTCGGCGGCCCGATCACCGCCAGATTCAGCCCCTCGCGCAGCACCTCGCCGCGCCGCGCATCGTCCAGATGTCCGCGAATGTCCTGCAAAATCCCGGCAATCGCCGCCCGCGTCCGGCTGAGCGTATCGGCGGGCAGCTCCTCATCGGAGAAATCGATGGCCGCCTCGGCCCAGGCGCCGGCCCGGATGAGGTCGGCCCGCCAGCCTTCATAGAGTTCGGCCAATGCGCCGTCGTATTGGCGGAGCGCCTGAAGCCGCTGGGCTTCGGTCTCGGCATCGACCAGATCGGCAATGGCCTCAGCCTGGGTGAGATCGATCTTGCCGTGCTCGACGGCGCGGCGCGTGAATTCGCCGGGCTCCGCGGGGCGAAGACCGAGCGCCGCCAAGGCATCCAGCATCGCGCCGACAATCGCGCGCCCGCCATGGACATGGAATTCGGCGATGTCCCCGCCGGTGAAGCTCGCAGGTCCTTGAAAAAAGATCGCGAGCCCGCGGTCGATGAGCTTTCCCGAACCATCGAAAAAGCCCGCCATTGCTGCGTTTCTCGGCGGTGGTGCGGGCTTGCGCGTCAACGCTTCCAGCGCCCGCATCGCCTCCGGCCCCGATACGCGGACCACCGCGACGCCGGCGCGGCCGGGCGCAGTCGAGAGCGCGAAGATCGTGTCTTGCCTCAACCCTTCTTCCGGGTGGCCGCTGTCGCCTTGGCGCTGTCCCAGAGGAATTTCTGGAACTGCTCGAAGCCCTGACCCATCGGCGCCCACAGCTTCATCAGCGCTTCGGGATCGCTTGCCTCGCGCAGGCGGCGGCGCATCTCGTCCAGCATCTGCTCATTGAACGCCTTGACGTCGGGAAGCCCCATCAGGGTGCGGGCCTCTTCCGGCGTCATGTCCAATTCGATGTGGATCTTCATGGGTTTAACTGCTTTCGGCGACCCGCCTTGTGAGCCCCTTGCGGGGCAGCTAAAGGAAACCTGACCAAGACAGACCAAAAACGCAACGCCGCACGGACCCAAGCGTCCGCAGCCTTCCAGCACGGGACACAGCATGAGCCGCAACCAGCTCGACCAGTCGAATAGCGCCTATCTCCTCCAGCACAAGGATAACCCGGTTCACTGGTACCCGTGGGGGCGCGAGGCGCTGGCCGATGCCGAAGCGCAGAACAAGCCGATCCTGCTCTCCATCGGCTATACCGCGTGCCACTGGTGTCATGTGATGAACCAGGAGAGCTTTGCCGACGCCGAGACCGCGGCGCTGATGAATGAGAGCTTCATCAACATCAAAGTCGATCGTGCCGAACGTCCCGACCTCGATCAGCTGTTCCAGTCGGCGTCGAACGCCATGGGCAGCACGGGCGGATGGCCTCTGACAATTTTCCTGACGCCGAACGGCACGCCGTTTTTCACCGCCACCTATCTTCCCAAGGACGCACGTTTCGGGCAGCCCTCCTTCAAAAGCGTTCTGGGCGATGTCACCAAGCTCTATCGCGACCAGTCTGCGACCATCGCACAAACGACCGCGACGCTGACGCAGCAACTCCACAATCTGTGGAACCGCGATATGCGCGCCGATCTCAACACCTCGGTGCTGGACAATCTCGCCATCCGCATCGGGCAGCGATACGACATCTTCTTCGGCGGCATGACGGGCGCGCAAAGGTTCGTCCAGCCACAGCTGATCGAGCTTCTGTGGCGCGCCTATTTGCGCACCGGGATGGCGCAATTCGTCCAGGTCGCCAGCAAGACGCTCGATTCCATGCTGATCGCCGGGCTCTTCGATCATGTCGGCGGCGGCTTCTTCCGCTATGCGACCGACGAGCGTTGGATGATCCCGCATTTCGAAAAGATCGCGGCGGACAATGCGCAAATCATCGATGTCGCACTGTCGTTCTGGCAGCACAATCGCAATGCGCTCTCCCAGACGCGTATCGAGGAAACCATCGGCTGGCTGCTGCGCGACATGATGGTCGAAGACGCATTTGCCGCCAGCCTGGATTCGGATTCGGAGGGCGAGGAAGGCAAGTATTATCTCTGGACCGAGGCAGAGGTCGATGCCGCGCTGGTGGGCACGTTCTCGCAGAAGTTCAAGGATGCTTACGGCATCACGCGCGAGGGCAATTTCCAGGGCAAGAATATCCTGCGCCGCGTCGCTACCAAGGCTCCCTATCCGCAATCCGAAGCCGACGAGTCCTTGCTTTCCAAACAGTGCGGGATGCTGCTTGCGGCGCGCCAGCGCCGCGTGGCGCCGATCCGCGACGATCAGGTTCTCGCCGATGCCAACGGTATGGTCATCGCGGCGCTCGCCAGCGCCGGCGCGGCGATGCGGCGCGTGGAGTGGGTCGCGGCCGCAACAAAAGCGTTCGACTTCATCGTCAAGGCGCTCGGCGACGGCGACACGCTGTTCCATTCCTGGCGGGGCGGCAAACGCGGCCACACCGGTTTCGCCGACGACTACGCGCATATGGCGCGCGCCGCGCTCGCGCTCTGGGAAGCGACCGGCGAGAAACGCTTCCTCGATCAGGCCGGGCGCTGGGTCCATACCCTGAACGAGAATTTCTGGGATGCTTTCGGTGGCGGCTATTTCACCACCGCCCACAGCGACGATCCGCTTTTTGTCCGTGTACGGTCTATCTTCGATCAGACCCAGCCGCCGGCGAACAGCGTGATGCTGAGCGTGCTGTCGCGTCTGCATATGGCGACGCAGGAGGCCGCCTATGCCGATCGCGGCAACAAGCTGATCCAGGGATTTGCCGACGAAGTGACGCGCGCGTTCATGTCGTCGGGCTCTTTTCTCAACGGGATCGAATTCTTTATTTCCAATCTCGAGATTCTCGTCCTTGGCGCGGTGGAAAATCAGAAGACGCTGGAGCTTATCGGTGCGGTGCAGGGGCGCAGCCTGCCGAACAAGCTGCTTGTCGTCGTACCGCCAGGCCAGGAACTGCCGGAGGGTCATCCCGCGAAGGGCAAGCCGATGGTGAACGGCAATCCGACGGCCTATATCGTCCAACGCGGGCAGGTTTCGCAGCCGATCAACAATCCGGTGGCGCTCAGCCAGATGCTGCAGCTTCCGCCGCCGCGGCCGCAGCCCGGTACACGCCCGCAATAACGAGGAGCAGGCATCATGACGGCGAAGCAGATCTCGATTTCCGGACCGGACGGCGCGTTCGCGGGTTATCTGGCCTCACCGTCGTCAGGCAAAGGTCCCGGCATCGTCGTCATTCAGGAGATCTTCGGCGTCAATCAGGTGATGCGCGACATCGCCGACGACCTCGCAAGCCATGGCTATTTCGCGCTCGCGCCCGATCTCTTCTGGCGGCTCGAGCCCGGCGTGCAGCTCACCGACAAGACCGACGCCGAGTGGAAGCGCGCCTTCGATCTCATGGGCCGTTTCGATATCGACAAGGGCATGGCCGATATCCAGGCGACGATCGACACATTGCGCGCGCGTCCGGGCGTCACGGGCAAGGTCGGCGCGGTCGGCTACTGCCTCGGCGGCCAGCTCGCCTATCTGGCTGCGACGCGCACCAATATCGATGCCTCGGTCGGCTATTACGGCGTGAGCATCCAGGATCGTCTGGCCGAAGCAGCGAATATCAAGAAGCCACTGATGCTGCACATCGCCGCCAAGGACCAGTTCACGCCACCGGAAGCGCAGAAAAAGATTCAGGATGGACTGGGTAAGAACCCGCTCGTGACGCTGCACGTCTATCCCGAGATGGACCACGCCTTCGCACGCATCGGCGGCGCGCACTACGACAAAGCCTGCGCCGATCTCGCCAACGGCCGCACATCGACCTTCTTCCGGCAGCATCTCGCGTGAGCCGCGCGGCGTCATCTCTGACGCTGATCGCGATTGCTTGCACCGCCTATATCGCTGCCGATCTCGCGCACGAGACCCTCGGCCATGGTGGGACATGTCTCGCAAGCGGTGGCAAAGTTTTGCTGATCGACACGACGTTCGAGGATTGCTCGATCCATTCGCGCTGGATCGATGGCGCTGGGCCGATCTCGGGCATCGTGATCGCGCTTTTTGCATGGCTCGGGGCGCGCAAAACGCACACTGCGAATCTGCGCGTGTTTCTGGCCCTGCTCTTTGCCGACGCCATCTTCTGGAACGTCGGCTACATGATCAAATCCGGATTCGGCCATTCCGGCGATTGGCATTTCCTGATCGAAGGTCTCGAGCCTGCGAATGCCTGGCATATCGGGCTCGGAATCGCAGGCGTCACGCTCTACATCGTAGCCATGCGGATGCTCGCCCGCATCTGGCCGGCAGGCGAAGGAATGGGTTCGGCAAGATTCGCGGTGACGGCCTATCTCGTCGCGGTCGCGCTTTCGGCAGCCACAGGATATTTCGACCCGCGCGGCCCGCACACAATTCTCACGGACGCATTACCGTCCTCGCTTAGCGCCATTGGCTTGCCGCTGGTCGGGTTGCGGAGGCCCGAACGGGTCGGCGTCCGGTTCTCGCCCGCCTGGATCATCGCCGGATTGATCGCGGCAGGGTTTTTCGTTTTCCTTCTCGGTCCCGGGATACGGCCAGGATAATCTCTCATGAAAGCCATACGATTTTCTCAGAACGGCGGACCGGACGTCCTCGGATTCGAAGACATCGATCTTCCAGAACCCGGCTCCGGCCAAGTTCGCGTCCGTCATACCGCCATCGGCGTGAACTTCATCGATACCTATCACCGCTCCGGCCTCTACAAACTCCCTTTGCCATCCGGACTCGGAAGTGAAGCTGCGGGTGTCGTCGAGGCTGTTGGCAGCGGCGTGACGAAACTCAAGACCGGCGATCGTGTCGCCTATGCCGGCACGCTCGGCGCCTATGCCGAGGCCAACAATGTGGCCGCGGACAGGCTCGTCAAGCTGCCTGCCGGCGTGAGCGAGGAAATTGCTGCCGCCGCGATGCTGAAAGGCATGACAGCGCAATATCTGCTCACGCGGACTTATGCGGTGAAATCCGGCGAGACAATCCTGTTTCATTCTGCCGCCGGCGGCGTCGGCCTGATAGCCGGCCAATGGGCGAAGCATCTGGGCGCCACCGTCATCGGTACGGTCGGTTCGGACGACAAGATCACGCTCGCAAAAGCCAACGGTTACGGACACGTGCTCAACACGCGCAGCGACGATTGGGTGAAGCGCGTGCGCGAGATCACGAACGGTGAAGGTGTGCCGGTGGTCTATGACTCTATCGGCAAAGATACCTGGAGCGGCTCGCTCGACTGCCTCTCCATCCGCGGCATGATGGTGAGCTTCGGCAATTCCAGCGGCGCGGCACCGGCGGTCGAGCCAGGAGTTTTAAGCGCGAAAGGCTCGCTGTATGTGACCCGCCCAACGCTGGTTCACTACACGCGCAACGCCGAAGAATTGCAGCGAACCGCCAACGATCTGTTCGCCGTAATCGAATCCGGCGCGGTGAAAATCCAGATCAATCAACGCTTCAGGCTGTCGGAGGCCACGAAGGCACATGAAGCGCTGCATTCGCGCGAAACGACCGGCGCGACGATCCTGATTCCCTAGACGCGGCCAAGGTCGGCCAGCACCCCGGCAGTATCGAAGAATTCGGTGAACCGGATAAGCTTGCCATCGCGAAATTGCCAGCGATTGGCAAGCCGTATGCTCGTGCGCTTGCCGGTTTTGTGCTCGCTCAAAATGACGTCGCTCAAAGCCCAGATCGTATCGCCATCGCCGACAATTTCCTGCACATCGTAACGCAGCATCGCGAATTCGGCAGCGATCAGCGACAGCGCTTCCTGAAGTCCGACGCGACCTCGAAACGCTCCGCCAAACCGGAATTGCGGTTTGCGCGCGTTCGAATCCCAGACAATGTCGTCGGCTGCGATTTCCAGAAGCGGCGACAAATCGCCCTGCAGATAGGCGACCATGATATTGCGCAGCTTGTCATGGATCGGCGGCGCCATGGCCGCTATTCGGCGGCTTCGCGCAGGTAGATTGAGCGTTTGGGGCGCGCCATCACGCGTTGGACCATCGGTATGAACGCCTCAAGCGGCATTGTGTCGTAGTTCGGATCGAACGCGTTCTGGTCGTGGCGCGCACAGAACATCGCGGTTTTTTCGAAACATGGATGTCCGCGGAACTGGTCGCGCATGTTCCGGTCGAGACCCAGATAGTGGAAGAAGTAATAGCCCTGGAAGACACCGTGGTGATGCAGCATCCACCAGTTCTCTTCCGAAACGAACGGCTTCAACACCGTCGCTCCAAGCTCCGCGTGATTGGAGGACGCGAGAATGTCGCCCATATCGTGCAGCAACGCGCAGACGATGTATTCCTCGTCCATGCCATCGCGATGCGCGAGCGTTGCGGATTGCAGCGAATGTTCAAGCCTATCGACCGAGAAGCCGCCGCAATCGCCTTCCAGCATCTTCAGATGCGCGATCACGCGGTTGGGAAGGTCGCGGTTGAAGCCGGCAGAAGCGGCCGCGATCTTCATCCAGTCTTCCTGCGTGCCTTCGGCCATCGCGTGGAATTGCGCGCGATCGTTTGGGTGCTCTGTCATGGGGCAGTCTCCGGCTAAGGCTGAAAGTGTCGCCCCCGGACCGCCCCGGGTCAATGGCGAAGCCAGGGACGCGGTGCAGTGGGGGTCATACCCCGGCCAGGCTCCGCGCTATCTCACGTATTCATGCTGTCGAAGAAGTCCGAATTCGTCTTCGACACCCGCAGCTTATCGAGCAGGAATTCGATCGCGTCGATCGTGCCCATCGGCGCCAAGATGCGGCGCAGAACATACATCTTCGCAAGCGTACCCTTATCGACCAGCAGCTCTTCCTTACGGGTGCCGGATTTGAGAATGTCGATCGACGGGAACACGCGTTTGTCGGCGACCTTGCGATCCAGGATGATTTCCGAGTTGCCAGTGCCCTTGAACTCTTCGAAGATCACTTCGTCCATGCGGCTGCCGGTATCGATCAACGCAGTGGAGATGATGGTCAGCGATCCGCCTTCCTCGATATTGCGCGCCGCACCGAAGAAACGCTTCGGGCGTTGCAGTGCGTTGGCATCGACGCCGCCGGTCAGCACCTTGCCCGATGAGGGAACGACGGTGTTGTAGGCGCGGCCGAGACGCGTGATGTTGTCGAGAAGGATGACGACATCGCGCCTGTGCTCGACCAGGCGCTTGGCCTTTTCGATCACCATTTCCGCGACCTGGACGTGACGCGTCGCGGGTTCGTCGAAGGTCGAGGCGATGACCTCGCCCTTCACCGTGCGCTGCATGTCGGTCACTTCTTCCGGGCGCTCGTCGATCAGAAGAACGATCAGATAGACCTCGGGATGATTGGCGGAAATCGCCTTGGCGATGTTCTGCATCATGATCGTCTTGCCGACGCGCGGGGGGGCCACGATCAGGCAGCGCTGGCCCTTGCCGAGCGGGGCTACGATATCGATGACGCGGCCGGTCTTGTCCTTTACCGTCGGATCGGGCAACTCCATCGTGAAGCGCTCGTCGGGATAATACGGCGTGAGGTTGTCGAACGCGACCTTGTGCTTGATCTCCTCTGGATCCTCGAAATTGATGGTCGAGACTTTCAGCAGCGCGAAATAGCGCTCGCCATCCTTGGGCGAACGGATCGGGCCTTCGACGGTGTCGCCGGTGCGAAGTCCGAAGCGGCGGATCTGGGATGGACTGATGTAAATATCGTCGGGGCCGGCCAGATAGTTGGATTCGGGCGAGCGCAGAAACCCGAAACCATCGGGCAATGTTTCGACCACGCCCGCGCCCACGATCTCCACATTGCGTTCGGCGAGCTCTTTCAGGATCGCGAACAGCATGTCCTGCTTGCGCATGGACGATGCGTTCTCGATCT
>CAZCJI010000007.1:0-22615 GCA_964498625.1 uncultured Rhizobium sp. | reverse complement strand
ACGCAAAGCTGGCCCCGGACCGAACCGGTTCAGAAAAACAGTGTCGGTTTCCTGCGCTGCAAAAATGGCATTCTTCCAGGTCTCGTAGACGGGCGATTCCACCGCCGACACCATGCGCGTACCCATCTGGATGCCCTCGGCGCCAAGCGCGAAGGCCGCCGTCATCGTGCGGCCATCGACCATGCCGCCCGCGGCGATCACCGGCACATTGACCTTTTCGCAGACGAGCGGTAGCAGAACCATCGAGGCGACGTCCCGCGGGTTCTTGAATCCGCCGCCCTCGCCGCCTTCCACGACAAGACCATCCACGCCGCAATCGACGGCGCGCAATGCCGCTTTCAGCGAAGGCACGACATGAAAGACCGACCGTCAGGCCCGCATCCTTCAGCGGCCCCACGATCTTCTGCGGATCTCCGGCGGAGGTGGTGACGAATTTCACACCCTGATCGATGATGAAATTGACGATGCCGGCGTCGCGGACGAACGCCAGCGCGACGTTCACGCCGAAGGGCTTTGTCGTGAGCACGCGCATCTTCTCGATCTCTCCCTTCACGGCGTCGAGTTCGCCGGAGGATGTTTCGATAATGCCCATGCCACCGGCGTTCGATACCGCCGAGGCAAGCTGTGACCGGGCTATCCAGCCCATGGGGGCCTGAACAATCGGATATTCGATACCGAGCAATTCGGTAATGCGGTTTCTGATCTGCATATGAGTTGCTATTCCAAGGGCTGCGAACACTTGTCCGCAGCGCGCACAGGATTGCAAGCCGCGATCACACCCGGCGGCATCCGGGCCGTATAGGCGCTGAAACGGGTGTTGGGCTGCATGTAATCGGTAGAGACGTATTGGGCGCCCGACGCCAACGCGGCATCGCGCCGGCGTGTATCGTCGCTGCGGGCCTCGACCGTATCCGCATCGGCGCGGGTACGGACAAGGAATCCTTTTCTCACCGCCTGGGTGATATGCGCGGTGTCCGTCAGCGCTTCGTTCAAGGTGAGGTAGGCAGCCGCAGGCGAATCTTCCGGCGCGTTCACGAACATCGCGCGGCCCTCAAGCGATTTGCGACTGCCGCGATAAAGGGCGATCTTCGCGCCTTCCTCGTCAAGCGCCAGGATGAACTTTCCGCGCGACTCTGCAAGCGTCGGCCAGCCATGCTGGAGGACGGCCTCGCGCAATGTGGGATAGTTTCCCTGCACATCGTCGGGCGTGATAATATCCTTCGGATTTAGAACAGAGCGTATTTCCGCATCCATCGCGTCGAAAGCCGCGGCATCGAATTTCAAAGCCTGAGTCTGCTGCGGCAGCGAATCGTCCTTCGCATTGAAGGTCACGAGAATAGGCACGTGATTAGGATGTGCGCGCGACCAGCCCTTCAAGATCGCGAGGCAATCATGCAGATTCACGCAGCTTGAGAGGAAGTCGAAGTCCTGCACATGCAGAACTTTGAACCCGGGCTTGGACATGTAGTCGGCAAAGCCGTCCGGAAGCGGGAGTCCAAACAGGGCAGGCCCCAATGGATGCGCAAATAGGCCGCCTTTCGGATCGTAGGCGACGTCGATCTCGATGGCGCGGGCACCGTCATCGAGTTGCTCCGTGAAAGTTGTGTGCGAATAGTCGAGCGCCGGCGCGAGTTTCGGCGCCTTCGACATCAAAAGCGCGAATAGTTTCGGATCAATCGCCTGCTTGTAGCTGTTGTGCGTGCCGACGCTGACGATGTCGTTGAGATGAAGCTCCTTGGAATCGCACCCGCTGCAATTCGGGGATTCGGTGACACAGCCAAAAAGGCCAAACGCCATCGCAACAAGCCCAGCCGTTCGAAAGCGCATTGGATCTCTCCCGCCTGCTCATGACTCTAGCAAGCGGGAGAAGCGCACGCTATCCGGCTAGTCCCCGCCTATGCGCCGCGCCACAGTCAATCCCGCAACCAGCAGAACGACGAAGATCACCATGAATATGAAGAAAAGGATTTTCGCGATGGCGATCGACGCGCCGGCGACATTGGTGAAACCCAGCACGGCGGCGATCAGACCGATCACCAGAAAGATGAATGCCCATCTGAGCATAAGAAACTCCCAAGACTGCAAATCGTCTTGAGAACGCATCGGAGGCGCGAAAAGTTCCGCTTATTCCGGCGGAGCCGGCTGAGAAAGTGCCCAATTTACGATATCGGAAACAACGGCCCCCATCGCATCGTTGAACGCCTGAACAACGCCAGGCACCGAATTCGCCGTGGCTTGAACCTGATGGACCGAGTTCAGGCTGGCGACAATTTCGCGCCCCTTCGAAGGCGCCATCTTGGATTCCACACGAATCCACACCGTCGGTATGCCGTCCGGCTGGCTATAGTGAGCCTCAAAGTCCCGAATCTGCGCCTGAAGAATGTAGTCGGCGTGAAATCCTTCGCTGTCAGCGGACACGGCAGCGATGCGTGTGCTGTTTTCGAATGCCTCGACCAACGCGTCCTGCACAAGCTTAGGCAGATGGTCTGTCCACGCCGAGTTCGCGTAGTAGTCGACCGAATTGTCCGGTTGTGTGAGGGCAATGCGCGAACTTTCGAGATGATCGGAGATCGTCGTCGTCGTGATTGCAAGACTCCAGCTTACTTTCGCTCCACTTTCCGGCGCACCGCCGGTCGGGCGCAGCACATAAAGCTGTTGGGGCGTGGAGCTGGGTCCGATCAGATCGCTACAACCCGCAAGCAAGAGAGCGCCACTGCCGATCAACACGCCACGACGGTTCAAATCGAGAAGGTTCTGGTTCATTTGGGTGTGTATCCCTTGTGACGGTCGCCGAAGAGAAGCTTGGTTGGCTGGCGGTCAAGTTCGTTCGACAGGCGCGTCAGACTTGCGACAAGCCCGCGCGCCTCATGAAGCAGATCGGTCAGCTGGTTCAGGCCCTCGCCGTTGACGAAAGCGTCGGCGTCGCCGGACAGCTTGCCGAGTTTCTTAACGCTGATATCGGCGTCCACGAGTGTGGGGCCGAGTTGCGCCGAAGCTTTCGCGACATTCTTGAGTGTCGTATCGATCTCCGGCATGTCCTTCGCCAAAGGCGTTGTGATCTTTTTCAGATCCCCGGTAACGTCATTCAGATTGCCGAGAATGCCGGAGAAGTTTTTTATATTGTCCGGCGACAGCAGGGCATTGAGCTTGTCCGCCGCGTGATTGAGCTTGTCGAACAATTCCGGCGCGCTCTGCTCCAGCTGCTGCAGCGTCGAAGGCTTGGATTTGATGAACGGGATCTGCCCCCGAAAGGTTGGGGTCAGCACCGTCGATTTCTTCGTGCCACCGCTGATTTCCACATAAGACCCACCTGTTAGGCCCTGACTTTCAATGGACGCTTCCGAATCCTGACGAATGCCCAGCTGCGGCTTGACCTGCAGCATGGCGATGACCTTTTGCGGATCGCTGGGATCGAATTTCAATTCGGTCACGCGCCCCACGTCGATGCCATTGTAGCGCACTGTGGTCCCGTTCCCGAGACCGGTCACGGGGCCGTTGAAGGACGTCTGAAAATATTCGTACTCCTGGCTGTACTGGACGCCCGCGAGCCAGAGGAGGGTCACCACAACGCCGAACATGCATATCAGCACGAAGGCGCCGACCGCCACGTAATTTGCTTTTGTCTCCATCGCCTAGAACCTTCTCATGAGGCGAGCGCCGCGCGTCCGCGAACGCCTGAAAAATATTCCTGGATCCAGGGATCTGGATCTTTACGCAATTCGTCGATCGTTCCGATCTTGATCTTCTTGTTAACCAGCACCGCGATGCGGTCGGTGGTGGCCTTCAGCGTATCGAGATCGTGCGTCACCATGAACACCGTCAGATTCAGGCTCTTCTGCAAATCCTTCACGAGCTCGTCGAACTGGTTGGCGGAAATCGGGTCGAGACCGGCGGTCGGCTCGTCCAGAAATACGAGCTCGGGATCGGCCGCCAGCGCGCGTGCGAGACCCGCGCGCTTTTTCATGCCGCCCGAGAGCTCGGAGGGATATTTGCGCGCAGAATCTTCCGGAAGTCCAACCATCGAGAGCTTCATCGACGTGACTTCGTTCATCAGATCCTGGCTCATTCTTGTGTATTCACGCAGCGGCACCTGGATGTTCTCCGCGACCGTTTGCGAACTGAAAAGCGCGCCCTCCTGAAACAAAACGCCCCATCGCATCTGCACGGAATTCTTCGGCCGCTCGCGGTGCGGGGTTGGGTCCTCGCCGAACACCTCTATATGACCCTCGCGCGGCTTGTTGAGCCCTACGATGGAGTGAAGCAGCACGGACTTGCCTGCACCCGAGCCGCCGACGACGCCCAGCACCTCACCGCGATAGACATCGAGGTCGATGTGATCGTGGATCAGGTTGCCGCCCATGATATTCACGAGCCCACGAACCTTGATGACAACTTCCTTTTCCTGTCGCGCCATCTAAATCCCCAGGATCGAGAACAAGATGGAAAAGCCGGCATCGATCACGATGACCAGAAAGACAGATTCGACGACGGATCGGGTTGTCAGCGCTCCGACACTGGCAGCGTTGCGCTCGACCTGCAGGCCCTCGAAGCAACCCACAAGTCCGATGGTCGCGGCAAAGATCGGCGCCTTGATCATACCGACCAGGAAGGTCTTCATCTGTACCGCCTCGTGCAGCTGCCGCATGAACGCCGGAACGGTGATTCCGAGATCGAAGTAGCACATCACGGCGCCACCGATCATCGCCATGATGTCGGCGTAAAATGTCAGAAACGGCAATGCGATGATGAGCCCCATGACGCGTGGCAGCACCAGCACGTCGAATGTGTTGATGCCGATGGTCTGTAGCGCATCGATCTCCTCGTTCACCTTCATGGTGCCAATCTGCGCGGTGAACGCCGAACCTGAGCGGCCCGCGATAATGATCGCCGTGACCAGGCCACCCAACTCGCGCAGCACACCCACACCGAGCAGATTGATCGTGAAAATCTCCGCGCCAAAGCGGCGAAGCTGGTCCGCGCCTTGATAGGCAAGCACGATGCCAATCAAGAATGCGAGCAGTCCGACAATGGGCAGCGCGTTGATCCCGATTTCTTCAACCTGCGTGAACAGAGCCGCCACACGCAGATTCCCGCGCGGCTGAAAGATCGCTTCCATCAACTCGATGGTGAAGCGGCCAAGGTAACCGAGCATCCGGTAGCCCTGTCGCCCCGTTTCCACCGTGGCCTTGCCGAGGCGGTAAAGAAACGCGTTCAGCCCGTGGCGTTTTTCCATCACCACGGGCGGCGCGCTGTGCTCCATCTCGATGGTGTGAAGAAGCGGTGCATAGACCTCCGGCAGCTGAAATTGCGTGACGCGCGCACCGGCGGTTTCAATGTCCCGTTTTGCCCGGACAAGCAGCCACGTCCCGGCGCTGTCCAGCCGCGCGATGCCGGTGCCGTCGATAGCCACCTCAACCGCACCCCCAAGATCGATCCTGTGCAGTTCCAGATCCAGACGCGCAGCCTCCTGGATCGTCCAGTCGCCCGCCGCGATCAGGCGCGCCGCCCGCCCCTGCCGCTCGACGCGGACCGAGGCGCGCGTTTCGGTTCGCGCGGAATCATGTGTGCCGATCATCCCGAAAGCACTGTATCTGGACCGGGCCCGCGGTAATAGACGGGGACCGCTTGACCCTCCCGCCAAGAGCGGCAAGCTGGGAAACAGGGAACTTTGGGAGAAACGCATGAAACGTCTTGATGGCCGCGTCACACTTATTACGGGAGCCGCCAGCGGAATTGGACGCGCCAGCGCTATCCTGTTCGCGCAAGAGGGGGCAAAGGTTGTGGCCGTCGACCGCGCCAAAGAAGTCGAAGAAACAGCCGCTTTGATCCAGAAAACAGGCGGCACGGCTTTGGCCATAAGTGCCGATGCGTCGTCCGAAGCCGACGTGGCGGCGGCGGTCGATCGCGCGGTGTCGGAATACGGCACGCTCGATGCACTCTACGCCAATGCCGGCGTCAGCGGCGGGTTCCGCAATTTTCTCGAGTTGTCGGCACAGGATTGGATGGATGTCCTGGCCGTCAACCTGGTTGGTGTCTATCTGGCGATCAAACACGCCGCACGGATCATGGTGCCCAGGGGCAAAGGTGCCATCGTCTGTACCGCTTCAGTCGCCGGATTGCGGTCCGGCGCCGGCGGCGCGCCCTACAGCGCCAGTAAGGCTGGTGTCATCTCGCTCACGCAACTGAGCGCGAATCTGCTCGGCGGCACAGGCGTGCGCATAAACGCCATCTGCCCCGGCATCATCGAGACCGGGATGACGAAGCCGATCTTCGACCGCGCGAAGGAACGCGGCACGGAAGGCAAAATCGGCCAGCTCAATCCGTTGCGCCGTTACGGCCATCCCGAGGAGATTGCGCGTATGGCGCTATTCCTCGCCTCCGATGAATCATCCTATGTCAACGGGCAGGCTTTCCCGGTGGATGGCGGCTTGTCCACATCTCATCCTGTCGCCGGACGTTGGGGCTAGATTTCGCCGGAGGGAAAATGATTTTCGGCCTGACGCTTTTCACATTCGTGCATGTCGTCATCACGTTGATCGCGATGGCCGCCGGTCTGGTCGCGATCTTCGGCATGATCGGCAACAACCGCAGGGATGCAACGACCGCCATCTTTTTGCTGTTCACGGTGTTGACAAGCGTCACCGGATTCCTCTTCCCGATCACCAAACTCACGCCGGCGCTGATCCTGGGCGTCCTCTCGATGATCGTGCTCGCTGTTGCTTTGGCGGCACGCTACTTGTTCGCGATGCGGGGCGCCTGGCGATGGATATTTGTCGTGACCGCCGTCATTGCGCAGTACTTCAATAGCTTCGTGCTGGTGGTGCAGTCGTTTCAGAAGATTCCTATACTTCATGTTCTGGCACCGCAGGGCAACGAACCGCCGTTTGCCATCGCGCAAGGTGCGGTACTGATCTTCTATGTCGTGATGGGATATCTGGCGGTGAAGCGCTTTCGGCCTTAGTCGAAGGGCCCAAGCGCCATCAGCGCGTAGGTCGCGAGCCAGTGCTCACCCATGTAATCGCCAGCGACATGCGGCAGCGCCACCGCGATATGGCGTTCTGCCGCTTCCTGTAAAACCGCCTTGATCGCTCCAATCTCCGTCGCGCTCGCCAACCGTTTCATGCACCACGCACGACTGAGATTGAGGCCGTCGAGATGCGCGATCTTTCCGTCGCTGCGGTCGCTGACGCTCGCGGGGACGAATAGGGTCTTCGGCTCCATTGCCGCGAGTTGCGGAAGGAATGTCTCGAACCACGTCCGAAATTCCATCCCAGGCAGCAGGACACGCATGCATTCCGCTTCTACCAGCGTGCTGGACAAAAAATCGTCACCGCTAGGCTCCCAGGCCGGCGCTTTCCCGTCCATGCCGAACCAGTCGCGTGCACGGGACGTCATCAGGTCTTTCAAAGCTGTATCACCGACGGATCGCGCATATTCCTCCGCCAGGATCAGGGCGAATGCCGTGTTGCCATGCGTACCCGCACGGATCGGATAGGTCAGCTTCGGTAGAAATTGTACAAAGCGCGAGACGAACGCTTTCTCCAGAGGCTCGTATTGCTTGGCAAAGCGCGTGTCGCGCGCGCGGCGCAGTTCTGCCCCCAGCATCAACGCCCAGGCCCACCCATAAGGACGCTCGAACCCCGCGCTCGAAGGACGCGCGAGATAGGCGGCTTCATCGGCAATATTGGCCTCGGTGAAAGCGCTTTCGAATAGAAAGGAAATATCGCTTGCGCGCGCATTCTGCGGAAACAGGCGCAGCAGGCGCGCCAGCAGCCAGTAGGAATGCACGCAGCTGTGCCAATCGAAACTGCCATAGAAGATCGGGTGCAGGTCACGCGGCGTGCGCGCGTCGCCATCCTCCATCATCACGTGATCGAGCTTGTTGGGATACTCCTTTGTGACATGGCCGAGCGCGATCGTAGCAAAGCGCTCCGCGAGTTCCTGAGTCAGCCTGGCATCCATCGTTCGAGTCACCGGTGAAATGCGAACAGGGCCATGATGGCGGTGTTCGCGATTAGCAGAAGAAACGCCGTCGGCGCCTGGACCTTGATCACGGCATTGCGGTCCTTCAATTCAAGGATTGCTGCTGGAACGACGTTGAAATTGGCCGCCATCGGCGTGAGCAATGTGCCGCAAAACCCCGACAGCATACCGACTGCCGAAACGATCACCGGATCGCCGCCGAACTTGCCGACAATCAACGGCAGCCCGATACCCGCCATCATCACCGGAAATGCTGCAAAGGCATTGCCCATGACGATCGTAAACAGCGCCATGCCAGTGGTGAAGACCGCGACGGCAATCAGCGGCGCGCTCATGGGGATATAGCTGGTCGCGAGCGAGGCCACGACTTTTCCAACACCGGCGGCCGCAAAAATCCCACCCAGAGCAGCCAGCATCTGCGGCAACACTGCGGCCCACCCGATGGCATCGACGAGGCGTCGGCCCTCCTTCACCACGGTCGGGAACCGAGCACGCAGCAGACATATTGCCCAGACAAGGCCAACAACCGCGCCCAACGCGAGCGATACGAGCGTTATCTGCTTTGGTTCGACCAATGGGCCGCCGCGGACCTTGATCACCGGCAGAAGAAATGTCCCGAGCAAAGTGACGGCGGGGACGATCAGGGCCGGGGCGAATATCCAGTTGCCGACACAAAGCCCTGGAGCGGCCGATAACGCGGAAGGCCTTGCGCCCAGACCCATCGTCGCCAGAAGCGCGAGCGCCAGAACAATCGCGCCATTGGCGAAATCCGGCAGCCATGAACCGCCGATCATCAGCGCCGCGAAACACCCCCAGAACAGAGCGCTGCGCCATGAGCGATCCAGGGCGTGGCTTATCGCAAACGCTGCGAACATGGCACCGACCAGCAGATAGATCGCTTCAAGTCCGATCACCCTTTCACGCGCCTCGCCAGTTTCCTGTCCAACAGCCAAAGCCGCGTCGCGTGAATGAGGAATGCCAGGACCGCTGTGGGAATGGCCCACACAGCAAGCTGCTGCGGCATCACCAAAATGCCGTTCTGCTCGAGAAAACCCTTTATCAGCAGAACGGAGCCGATGGCTATGAAAACATCTTCACCGAAAAACACGCCGATATTGTCAGCGGCGGCGGCATTGGCACGAATCGTATCGCGCGTCGCAGGATCGAGTGGCGCGACCGCTTCCGCCGCGCCTTCTGCCATTGGGGCCACGACCGGGCGTACCATCTGGACATGCCCGCCGAGCGCGGTCAGCCCCAACATCGCAGTCAATTGGCGCATCAGCAGATAGACCGTCAGCACCCGGCCGGTTGTCGCACCTTGCAGCTTAAGGATCAGGGCACGCGCAAGTTCCCGGATGCCGCCGCGCTCCAGCAATCCGATCATCGGAAGCACCAGCCACGCAATCGCAATGAAGCGGTTGGCTACAAACGCGTGACCGAGCATTGCGATCACACTGAGCAGGTCGATACGTGCGGCCAGTCCGGTGACGATCGCGGCCAAAGCAACCACCAACAGCGGATTGAAGCGAAGGGCGAAGCCGAGAACGACGACCGCTATACCCGACAGAACCAGCATCTTCCTCCCCGCGCTGAAGAAGCCTACGTCGAATAGATTGCAAAACAAAAGGCCCGGAAGTCGCCTCCGGGCCTGTGTTCCGTCTTTCAATCAAATCAGTAGAAGACGTCGTACTCGACTTCCACGACTTCGCCGGTGTAGCGGTCCACAAGCACAGCGTCGTCGCCATCCCGCACCCAGACATAGCTGCCGTCGGGAGCATCCAAGCCATACAGCGCATAGTTAGTCAGGAAGAAGTCCGCCACAAGAAGCGCTGCGGGAATGCGTTCGCCGATTCCGAACCGCCGATAAGTGAAGCCGCGTGGTCCATGCCAGACGCCGATATGGTAGCGGTGCGGAGCGCGGAACACATGATGGAAATGCGCGCCACCGCCAAGCGTCATGTGAACTGCATGGCTGGGGTGAACGCTATGGTGCACCGTGACATGGACGTTGTTGCGATGCGCGCTGAAGTGGCGATGAACGACGGAGTGGGAAGCCCTGTGCTGAGAACTTATATGCACCGAGCTGTGGGACACGTGCCCGCCGCCGCTGGAATGATGAGATGCGTGGCTTCCGCCACTGCCGTGGTGAGGCTGATCCCCCCAAGCGGACGGGGCCAGTATGGTGGCTCCCAAACTCAGAATACCGAGAAATATGGCTCTCAAGAATTATCTCCTCTCTGGAAATGAATCGCGATCAACGGCTGTCTGGCCGCCAAACGGAAACTTCCGAGAACCATGAAAGTTTCTGTAATTTCTGTAACCAAATGTCCCGGCTTGCCTACCAGACCTGCACGCGGTCCTTAGGCTCGAGATAGAGCTTCTGTCCCGGCTTTACATTGAATGCCGGATACCAGGCATCGAGATTGCGTACCGTGTCGCCGCGATATTCCGCCGGCGCGTGACCGTCGGTCGTGACCTGGCGGCGCAGTGCTTCTTCACGCTCTTTCTCACGCCAGCTTTGCGTATACGCAAGGAAAAACCTCTGGTCGCCGGTAAGCCCCTCAATTACGGGCGCCGGCTTGCCCTTCAGACTTAGCAGATAGGCGTCATGCGCCGCCGACAGGCCCGCGACATCGGCGATGTTCTCGCTCAATGTCTGCTTGCCGTGCACATGCAAATCCGGAAACGGCTTGTAGGCATCGAACTGCGCAGCGAGTTTCGCTCCCGAAGCCTGGAAATGCGCAAGGTCTTCTGGCGTCCACCAATTCTCGAAACGGCCTTGGGCGTCGAACTGACTGCCCGAATCATCGAAGCTGTGGCTGATCTCATGGCCGATCGTCGCTCCGGTCGCACCATAGTTAAGTGCCGCATCCGCGTCCGGATCGAAATACGGGGCCTGCAGGATTGCCGCCGGGAAGTTGAGAGCGTTGGCGAGCGGCAGGTTCACGGCATTCACCTCTTGCGGAACCATCGCCCATTCGCCGCGATCCACCGGCTCATGCAGCTTGGCGAGATTACGCCGGTATTCGAACATCTCCGCGCGGCGCAGATTGCCGAAGGCGTCGCCGCGCAAGACCTGAAGCGCGGAATAGTCTTTCCATTTGTCGGGGTATCCCACACCGACGCGCAAGGTCGCGAGTTTGGCGAGCGCCTTTTCTTTCGTTTTCGGCGACATCCAGGCGAGCCGCGAGATGCGTGCGCGATAGGCGGTGAGAAGGTCCTTCACCATCGCCTCGATCTTCGCCTTGGCGGATGGCGGAAAATATTTCGCGACATAGAGCTTGCCTACGACCTCACCGAGACTGGCATTGGTCGAGTCGATGGCGCGCTTCCAGCGATCGCGGATTTTGGGGGTTCCGCTCAACGTGGTTCCGTAGAACGCAAAGCTCTCGTTTACAAAGGCCTTAGGCAAGACGCCCGAATAATGGCCGACCAGATGATAGGCCAGATAGTCTTTCCAGACATCCGGTGGTTTGCTCGCGACCAGCGCAGAGATGCCGACCACGGCAGTTGGATGCCAGACGATGTAGCCCTGCTGATCCTTCAAACCGGCAGTAGTGAAATAGGCGTTCCAATCGAGCCCCGGTGCTTTGGTCGCGAAATCACCGCGTTTCCAGGGATTGTTGGCCTTTTTCACATCCTCGGAATCTTCGCGCGATGCGTGGGTCCTGGCGATCTTGGTTTCGAGATCGAAGATCGCGAGCGCTCTTTTGTCCGCATCCGCGATGCCCGCAAGCTTGAGCATCGCCGCGATATACGTTCGATACTTCGCCCGGATTGCATCCATTTTCGGGGATTGCTGGATATAGTAATCGCGGTCGGGCATCCCAAGGCCGCCCTGGAGAATATAGGGAACGTTGTGCGCGGGGTCTTCGAAACCCTGACTGATCCACAAGCCGAAGACGTTATCCGTGTAGAAATTTGTCGAATTGAGCGCATCGACATCGGCGCGCAATGTGGTGCCGAGATACGCTGACAGCGACGCCTTATCCTTGATCGCGGCGATCTGCGCGAAACCATCTTTCAGCGGAGCGACACCCTTCGCTTCAATCGCCACCTCGTCCAGATAGCTCGCATAGTAGTCACCGACCTTCTGCGCATCAGACCCTGCCGGCGGACTGCCTTTCGCCGCGTCCTGGATCAGTCCGCGGACCTGTTCGCGAGTTTTCTCGACCAGGATCTCGCCCGGTCCGTAGCTCGCTTTGTCGGCTGGGATTTCCGTCTTTTTGATCCACGCGCCGTTCGCATAAGCGAAGAAATCATCGCCTGGGGCAACGCTGTGATCTATTCCGGCGAGGTCAATTCCGTGGCTCATGGGTGCACTTTGCACTGCGAACACCGTCAGTAAAGTCGTCGCCGTAAATGCCATAGTGGAAGCTCTGAGAAATCTGGACATGATATTCCGCACCGGGTTACTGGCCGGCACCCTAGCGCCGGCTGCCAATTCCACAAAGTCTGCCACGATCACGGCTTGGCGAGCGCGCTATCGCAATTTTCGGGTAGCGAGACGCTCAATATCCCGTGAAATGGCGGCGCACAGCGGTACATGATGTGCCACACTGATCTTGAACAAAGCGGGGTTGAAGATGTCGGTCATCAAAAAGTTGAGTGCGTCGCTGCTGATCTCCGTCGGCATATTGATGTGCGCAGTGGGCGCGACCGCGGAACCGATCTATGGCGCGTGGGGGCTCGACACCACCGGGATGGATGCGAACACAAGCCCAGGCGATGACTTCTTTCGCTACGCGAACGGGACGTGGCTCGCTCACGCGCAAATTCCGGCCGACAAACCTGCAGTGTCGTTCCGCCTTCAGATGACCGACCGCACCGAGGCGCGGCTGCACGACATGATGGAGGCCTCGGCCCAAACCGCGGCGCATCAGCCGTCCGATCTCGAAGGTAAGGTTGGCGCCTTCTACAAAGCGTTCATGGACGAAGCGCATGTCGAAGCACTGGGCACAACGCCGCTTGATCCCTTGCTCGCCGACGTGCGCGCCGCCAACACGCGGGACGCCCTCTCCGCTTTGATGGGCCGTAACAACGCCGATCTTGAAGCATCGCTGTTCAGCGTCTTCATCGACGTCGATCTGAAGGATCCGAAGCATTATGCGGTGTATGTGAGCCAGAGCGGCCTCGGCCTGCCCGACCGCGACTACTATCTCAAACCGGATTTCGCCAAGGCAAAGTCTCAATATGAAATCTATGTCGCGCGGCTTCTGCATTTGCTGGACTGGCCCGACGCGGACGCGCGCGCGAAGGACGTCGTCGCGTTCGAAACGAAGATCGCCGACGCGAGTTGGACCAAGACACAGCAGCGTGACCCCGTCGCCACCTACAATCCAACCACGGTCGCCGATCTTGCAAATACGGCGTCTGGCTTCGCGTGGAAGGACTTTTTCGCACAGGCCAATCTGGCCAAAGTCGATCGCGTGGTCGTCGCGGAAAACACGGCATTCCCGAAGCTGACGGCCATATTCGCGGCAGCGCCGGTCGATGTGCTTCAGGCGTGGCAAGCCTTCCACATTGCCGATAACGCATCGCCCTATCTCTCCAGGCCCTTCGCCGATGCCTATTTCGAGATGCGCAACAAGACACTGTCCGGTCAGCAAGAACAGCAGGTGCGCTGGAAGCGTGGCGTGTTCGCCGTCAGCGGCGGCGATTTCGGCGTTGGCGAGCGCTTCGGCACCTATGGCACGCTGGGCTGGGGCGTCGGCCAACTCTACGCAGCGAAGTATTTCCCGCCGGAAGCCAAGGCAAAGATCGAGGCGCTGGTCGACAACCTGAAAGCCGCCTATCGCATTCGCCTGCAAAAGCTCAGTTGGATGGGCGCCGTCACGAAGGTGCAGGCACTCAAGAAGCTCGACACCTATACGATCAAGGTCGGCTATCCAGATCATCCCCGAGACTATTCGAAACTCGTCATCGCCGATGACGATCTCCTCGGCGATGTGCGCCGCGCGGGTGCCGCAGACTGGGCGTTCTACTCCGATCGCGTGTTCGAGCCTGTCGACAAGAGCGACTGGCTGATGACGCCACAAACCAACGATGCCTACAACGGCTCGCTGCGCGACATCGTGTTCCCGGCCGGCATCCTGCAAGCGCCGGTGTTCGATCCCGACGCCGATGCTGCGATCAACTACGGCGCGGTCGGCGGCATTATCGGCCACGAACTCACACATGGCTTCGACGACCAGGGCCGCAAGATCGACGCCGACGGCACGCTGCGCGACTGGTGGACGAAGGCAGACGCCAAGAAGTTCGAGGCCCGCGCGAAGATGCTGGGCGCGCAATATTCCGCATTCGAGCCGCTGCCGGGCATACACGTAAAGGGAGAACTCACCATGGGCGAGAACATCGCCGACCTTGGCGGATTGACGCTCGCGCTCGACGCCTATCACGCCTCGCTGCACGGCAAGCCCGCGCCGGTGATCGACGGGCTTACGGGTGACCAGCGTGTGTTTCTCGGCTGGGCGCAGGCGTGGCGCGGCAAGGTCACCGACGATTACGTGAGGAAGCAGGTGGTGAGCGATCCGCATTCCCCGCGCCAGTTCCGCGTCAACGGCCCGGTCCGCAACATCGACGCCTGGTACGCGGCGTTCCATGTAAAGCCGGGTGACAAGCTCTATGTCGCGCCGAAAAAGCGGGCGAAGATTTGGTAGCTCTTGAAGAACGTGTCGCGGTTCCTAAGTCCTGAAGACCGGACAAGGGAGCAGATCATGAAACAAACTTCATTGCGGATCGGCGCGGCTGTTGTGCTGGCAGCCACGGTCGTGACATCGGCAGAGGCTGGATGCGTGAAAGGCGCGGTCGTCGGCGCCATCGCCGGTCACTACGCCCATCACCACGCCGTCCTCGGCGCCATGGCAGGATGCGCGGTCGGCCACCACATGGCGGTCGAGGCCCGCAAGCAGAAAGCGGCGCAACAGGCGCAGAAACCGTCAGCCCAGCAATCTCAGCCGGCGCACAACTGACGCCGAACGGTTAGCCTTCCAAATATTCGTACTCATGCTGGCCGTCGCGTATGGTCAGCGTGCGCTTGCCGGCTTTCGTTCCGATCACGAACTCGAACCCATCGACCGAGGGATCGACGGTGATGAGCGAGATCGTGCCGTCGTCGTTCCTGCGCGTGGCGGCGCGGCTGTTCCAGCTTCCGAAATCCAGCAGCACGCCATCCTTGTCCTGGCTGATCTTGATGAAGCCGAGGTCCCGGTTGGTGTAATGCGCCGCAAGCCCCTTCGCGATATCGGGCGCCGCGGGTACGACAAGATGTTTGCGCTCTTCCGCGAGCTGCGCCTTGAACCGCACCGCCTGCGCCGCGACATCGCCCGCGGCTTCCGGTTTTCCGTCATAGAGAATTTCGAGCACCCGGCGCATGAACGGCCTGAGCATGAATTGGCCGAGATCAGCGTTGGTCAGCAGCACCGCGCCGACATCGGCATCCGGAATCGCGATCCAGTCGCTCTTGAAACCGCCGAGGCTCCCGCCGTGATGGACAACTTCCACGCCCCAGGTCTTGTCAGTCTCCAATCCCATTCCATAGAACGCGTCTTCTCCCACCGGCACGTTAGGCTTGCGGCGCTCCAGCAGGTTCTTCTCGGATACGAACGGCTTGCCGTTCGGGAGTTTGCCGAGCGCGAGTTCGTCCTGAACGTATTTGATCATGTCATGCGGCGATGACCATGCGCCGCCCGCCGGACGATAGGGCACGATGGTGTAATTCAAATCCATGCTCGCCACTCGTGGCTTGCCGTCGATATCGTCGGCATGCGGGCTCGCGTGATCGCCACCCAGCGCGCGCGCATAGTCGAACGTCGTCTCGTGCATATCGAGCGGATCGAAGATCATGCTCTGCATCGCCGCGTTATAGGCAGCGCCGAGTTCCATGTTCGGATTGACGACGTGGCCGCCGATATAGCCCGCCGCCGTCGCCATCAGATTGTTGTACTGGAACACTTCGCCGAAGCCGCTGGTCGGCTCGGTGGCGGCGAGCTGATCGAAGGTCGTGGTCGCGGGTGTGCTGCGCGGCGTGTTGAAGATCCAGTCGAAATCCTTACGCGGCAAACCGGTGCAGGCGCAGACAAGGTTCTTCATCACCACTTTGCGCGTCGTGTCGGCGCTGCCGAGGCGGAACGACGAATAAACATCCGTCACCTTTTGCTCCCAGCCGAGCTTACCCGCGTCCACGAGCCGCGCGAGCAGAAGGGTCGACATGCCTTTGGTGTTCGAGGCGATCATGAACAGCGTATGCGCATCGACGGGCTCGGGCTTGCCGAGCTCGCGCACGCCGATGCCGCCCTCGTACACGACCTTGCCGTGATCGACGATCGCGACACCCGCGCCCGGAACATCGAGCTGCTGCATCGAGTTCTGCACGAAGGCCTTGAGCGCCTCGATCCGCGCGGCATCGAACGGATGCGCGGTCTTTCCCGTGAACATCTCGCGCGTGTAACCGGCGGGACGAAGGCTCGCGAGCATGAGGCCGAGTGCCGCGCCGCGTTTCTCGACCGTCGCTTCCGAGCCATCGAGTATGATCACCGTCCACTTCGCTCCCGCGCGCGAGGCGATGGCCTGGATCTCGACCTTTTCGTTCGGCGAGGTTTCGTAATCGACGACCTGCCGCTCCTCCCAACCGTTGCGGCCGGGGCGCGCGGTGATGGTCTTCACCTTGCGGTGCGCATCGGGGCGATACATCGCCCAGGCCTGCAACACCGCATCGGCGGCATCCTTCGCCTGAACGATATCGGCGAGAACGAAGAACGTGTCGTTCTCCGCCGACGAGGCCACGACATAGTGGTCATGCCGCGCGAGCGCCCAATCCTTTGCCAGCGTGAAGGTCACGCCCGCCGGTGTCTTGTCCGGCGTGTCGGCGGCGACGGGTTGCGCGGTTCCGGCCGCGAAAACGGAACCAGAGAATGCAGCGGCACAGACGGCCGCGATCAGCCACGCGCGCATGAGAACCCTTCCCCATCGATCGACGCGCCGAAGCTAACCCTTGCGGCGCGCAAGCCAAAGTCCGGACCTGCCGGACTCAATATCCAGATGCTCACGCGCAGAAACCCCAAGCGCTTGAGACTTGAAATCGCGTTCTCAACAAATTCCCGTGCGGCCGGGGATACTTGTGTATTCGAACCTCGATTTCTGGAGGGGCACCCCGCGACGGCGCATACAAACTTGCCGGAAGACTTTTTCTTCGAATTCGCAATTCGAATACCCGACGGTGCAGCCAAGCCTTTGATATGAAAACACAAACGCCTTTCTAGCGGACTCCAGGAACCTGACCCGCCTATTTGAACCTCACTTTTCTGGAGGGGGTACCCCCTCCCGTCTCCAACGCCGGATCGGCAATATTCATCCACCGAAGCCATACGGCGAAGGCGGAAAATTGTTCGTCAAAACGCGCGCCCCTCCCCTCATGGAGATCGCGATCGTTCGACTTCTCCATGTGGCCCAATCCAAGGCGCAATTTTTTGCGTGACACATGCGGACTCCTCCTGACTTGAAGAGATATGTAGGACGGTAAAAGATTAAAGTCTTTGTATAGGATTTAATACTTTACACAGAGAGCGGCAACCTAGCGAATTGACTGAATTCTATATTCCATAGAATATTGAAATATGGATTTGAACGACGCGATCAAAGGTCTGTCAGCGCTGGCGCAGGATGCGCGGCTGAAGCTGTTTCGGTTGCTGGTGAAAGCCGGTCCCGAAGGCATGGCGGCGGGCGACATCGCGCGCGAACTCGACGTGGCCGCCAACACCGCGTCCGCGCAGTTGCTCATTCTCGCGAACGCGGGCCTCATCAAGGCGAGGCGCGCCGGCCGTTCGATCATCTATGCCGTGAACTTCGAAGCGATGACGCGCCTTCTGGTTTTCCTCACCGAAGATTGCTGCGGCGGACGATCCGAAGTCTGTGCACCGCTTATGGCCGTCGCCTCGCAGTGCTGCGAGATGCCGGGGAGAAAAACATGAGACGGCCGCACGTCAGCGCCGACAAGACGAAATGACCGTCACGATCTATCACAACCCGGATTGCGGCACGTCGCGCAACACACTGGGCCTCATTCGCAATTCCGGCGACGAGCCCACCGTCATCGAATATCTCAAGACGCCGCCGGCCAAGGAGATATTGCGCGCGCTGATAGACAGGATGGGCATTGGTGTGCGCGGTCTGCTGCGCGAGAAGGACACGCCGTTTCGCGAACTCGGTCTCGACGATCCGAAATGGAGCGATGAAGAGCTGCTGGACTTCATGGTTGCGCATCCGATCCTCATCAACAGGCCCGTGGTGGTGACGCCGCTGGGCGTGAAGCTCTGCCGGCCGTCGGAGGTCGTGCTGGATATCCTTCCCAGTCCCCAGCGTGGGGCATTTACGAAGGAAGATGGCGAGCCTGTCGTTGACGCCCAGGGCAAGCGGATCGCGTGATAGCGCGCCGCCTCGTCGCCGAAGGATTGGGAACGGCGCTGCTGCTCGCCGCGGTCGTCGGCTCCGGCATCATGGCCGAGCGGCTTGCTGGCGGGAATGTTGCGATCGCCCTTCTCGGCAACACGCTCTCGACCGGCGCGGTTCTCGTTGTGCTGATATCGGTACTCGGTCCGGTTTCCGGCGCGCATTTCAATCCGGCCGTCAGCCTCTACTTCGCGATGCGCAGAGAGATGCGCTGGCACGACGCGGCGTTTTACATGCTGATGCAGGTTCTGGGCGCGGTTGCAGGCGTCTTCCTCGCGCACGCGATGTTCGCGATGCCGCTCGGCGAAATCTCGACAAGGATGCGCGACGGACCGGCACAGTGGCTTTCCGAATTCGTCGCCACATACGGATTGCTTCTGACAATCGCTGGCGCACAGCGCTTCAGGCCCGCCGCCACACCGGCGCTTGTGGGGCTCTACATCGCGTCGGCGTACTGGTTCACGGCATCCACATCGTTCGCCAATCCCGCGGTCACCATCGCGCGCAGCTTGACGGAAAGCTTTTCGGGGATCGCGCCGGCTTCCGTTCCGGGCTTTATCGGGGCTCAGCTTGCGGCAACTCTTGCTGGCGTCCTCACGCTGCGACCGCTGTTCGCGGCTTAAGAAGACGATCAGCGTTCAGAGATGTCCACCACCTCTGCAATCCGTAATGCGCGACGCGTCTCAATCTGCGCTAGCATCCCGGCACATTTCTAACGGGGGGTTTTCATGCGCGTTCCGTCCGCCATTGCGGCGACACTTCTACTTTGCGGCTCCGCTATCGCGGCGCCGCCGCCGAAGGCCATTCCGGCGCTTTCGGGGAGTTACACCTACACCTGGATCGAGAGCTGTTTTGATACCAACGGCATGCTCGCTGGCGTTTCCCATACCACGGGCACGCTGTCGTTCGATCCCGGATCGGGCATGGCGACGCTGAACGGATTCACGGCGCAGGGCGAGCCGCCGGTGCTGGCGCCGATTTCGGGAACCGCGGCCTATTCGAACACCAAGACGACCGTGACCATCAACGGCCAGTCCTACGACGTGTTCTACGGCAAGGTCAGCAAGGGCGTCGCAACATCCTTCACCTATATCAATGTGGTGGACGGCGACGACGGCGCCAAATGCTCCGATCAGGCGCAATTGTTCCTGCAGTAGCGCTTCCGGCGCCGGCAACAATTTAAGACTCTTAATGAGGACTTGAGGGCCCGGCTGCGGCGATACTCGCCGCAGCGTGGCTACAACCGCCGCGCTCCGGGCCTCACGGTCCGGGGCAGGAGGCGTGGCCTTAACCGATTCAACGCCGGCGTTTCCACCGGCAGAGGGGAATTCCATGAACAATCTCAGCAAAACCCTGCTCGCCGGTGCTGCGCTCTGCGCGCTGGCCGCTGCTCCCGCCTTCGCGGACAGCGGATTCGCACCGCATGTCACGGCGCTGAATGGCGGCCGCGTGGTCAACAAGACGAAGCTCCACAATCACGGCGCAACGCACGTCACCTACACGTTCGGCCTTTACGACTATGTCCCGGCTTCGACTCCGGTGGGTACGAAGTGGACGCTTGTCAGCCAGTCCTTTTGCCCCGGCCCGGTCAAAATCAAAGCGCCGAAGAAGACCACGTACGGGAAGATCAGTATCCACCACCAGACTTATTCGAACGGCTGCGAACTCGTCAGCGCCACCTACAAGCTCGTCAAGCAGCCGAGCGTGGGCGCAACCGACCAGTTCGTCTTGAGCGCCATCTACAAGTTCGAGCAGAACGGCACGAAGTACAAAGGCACACTGAACCTGGATACCACCGTAGAGTTCGATTAGTTCGCGAGTGGATAAGCCCGCCTTCAGGAATCGTAGCTCACCGCGACGTCGTCACTCGTGGGCACGGACTGGCAGGTGAGCACATAACCCTGCGCCACTTCCTCGTCGGTGAGGCCGTAGTTCTTCTTCATCGCGACGGTGCCGCTCAACACCTTTGCGCGGCACGTCGAACACACGCCGCCTTTGCACGCATACGGCGCGGGCAATCCCGCCGCCTGCACGCTCTCGAGGATGTTGCCCTTCTCCGCATCGAAGCGGATTTTCGAACGGCGCCCGTCGAGCGTGACGGTGATCTGTGTTCCTTGCGCCTTCTGCTGCAGCGCTTCGTTGCGCGCGAGCTGCTCGGCGGAAACGGTGCCGGTGGTGAAGCGTTCGATGAAGATGCGCCGTGGCTCCACGCCGCGCGCGAGCAGCGCCTGCTCCGCCGCGTCCATCATCGGGCCCGGCCCGCAGATGAAGAACGCATCCGCCGCGTTCGGATCGACCAGCGCGGAAAAAACCTCCGCGCATTTCGCGGCATCGAGACGGCCGTTGAACAGCTCGATCTCCTCAGCCTCGTTCTCGAGGAAATGATAGACTTCGAGCCGGTCGAGATAGCGGTTCTTGAGCCCCGCCAGTTCCTCCAGAAACATGATCGAGGCGCTGTCGCGATTGCCGTAGAGAAGCGTCACATGCGCGCGCGGATTTTCGGCGAGCACCGTCTTCAGGATCGACAGCACCGGCGTGATCCCCGATCCGCCCGCGAGCGCGACGTAATAGGGCGCGGCACTGTCCGTCACCGGCACGACGAAGCGGCCGAGCGGCGGCAGCACGTCGATCTCATGTCCGGTTTGCAGCGCGCTGTTCGCCCAGGTGGAGAAGCGTCCGCCCGGCGTCTGCTTCACCGCGATGCGGATCTCGTGTTCATGCGGCGCGACACAGACCGAATAGTTGCGGCGCAGATCCTCGCCGTCCATCGTCGTGCGCAAGGTCAGGTGCTGTCCCGCTTTGAAGGCGAACGCATCCTTTAGCGCCACCGGAATTTCGAAGCGGATCGACACCGCATCCGGCGTCTCGCGCCGAACCTCGGCGATCTTCAGTTTGTGGAAGCGTTCGTTGACGGACATCTAGATCACGCTGCCCTGTTCGTGAAACCAAACCTCGTCATTGCCCGGCCCTTCGCCTTTTTGCGAAGGGTCCGGGCAACCCAATTCTCTTTTCGACCGTAAAAATGGGTCACCCGGATCGCCCGCAAAAAGCGAGCGACCGGGTGATGACAAGAATGGGTTGAAGTATTTTGCTTCAATGACATTTGAATTTGTCGAACGGTTCTTTGCAGTCGAGACAGCGCCACAACGATTTGCACGGCGTCGAGCCGAAGCGGCTGATCTCTTCGGTGTTGGCAGAATTGCAGCGCGGGCATTCGGTCGCGCGCACCGTCGGCGGCGCGATGCCATAGGCGCGGAGCTTCGCGTGGCCTTCTTCGCTGATCCAGTCCGTCGTCCATGGCGGCGCAAGCACGGTTTCGATTTTGAGTTTCGACAACCCCGCGCGATCCAATGCGGCGCGGATGTCCTCTTCGATCGCCAAGGTCGCGGGGCAGCCGGTATAGGTGGGCGTGATGACAACGGCGTCGTCCGTCACATCGCGCACGATGCCGAGATCGACCACCGACACGCACGGAATCTCCGGATCGGGAACGTGGGCGAGAATCTCGAACACGCGATCCCTGAACGACGGCGCTGTCGCGGCGGCCGCTACCATCGCGAATCCGGATAGGCACGTTGCAGGAACTGCATCTCGCTCAGCAGATGGCCGAGGTGTTCGGAGTGATGCCCCTTGCGTCCGCCCATCGTGCCGCGGCGCGGCTTCGGCGCTTCGAGACCGGCTTCGGCCAAGATCTTTGCGATGCGTTCATCCCATTCGGGACGGAGCGACGCGGCGCCGTCCTTCGCGTCGAACAGCTCATCGACGAAGCGCCACATCCAGTCGAGACCGTCTATCATGCGCTTGCGGCTTTCGCCGGTGCCGTCGCCCAGGCGCACGACCCACTCATTCGCGAAGCGGCAGTGATAGGTGACTTCCTTGACCGCCTTGCGCGCGATGTCGGCAAGCGCCGTGTCCGGCGCGGCGGCGACTTCGGCGAGCAGCAATTCCTGCCAGTTGGAGAACAGGAACTGGCGCGCGATGGTCTGCGCGAAATCCCCGTTCGGCTGTTCGACCAGAAGACAATTGCGGAAATCGAGCACATCGCGATGGAACGCAAGCCTGTCGGCATCGCGCCCCTTGCCTTCCACCTCGCCCGCGACACCCAGGAAATGCGTCGCCTGTCCCAGCAGATCGAGCCCGATATTGGCGAGCGACAGATCGACCTCCAGCATCGGCGCATGCCCGC